>CAYNIH010000020.1:0-18623 GCA_964397115.1 uncultured Roseivirgaceae bacterium
GCATTTTCAAAGCCGCAAGGCAAACACGGGTTAGGAGTGCAGCATTTGCCCGAAAGGCAGCGGTGGTCTCACCGGGAGTCGAACCCAGATCAAGAGTTTAGGAAACTCCTATTCTATCCATTGAACTATGAGACCACCCCTGCGCCCCGGCTTACTGGGTAAATAAATTTAAGGTGCAAAGGTAAAAAAAACAGGAAGACCCTACATTTGCCGTCAAGAGATTTCAAACGGAGCAAACCGGTGGCCATCCTTCAGGTAATTCGGATAAATGGTAAGAAAAATTTTTTTAACCTCATCAAACAGCAAGTGCTTTAATCCCGGTATTCCCTCTCCGGTTGCGGCCGATACAAAAATTACCCGGTCAAACCCTTTGTGGCGGTAATAGCCCGTCATTTCGTTAAGGTTTGCCTCCGGATGTGCTCTTCGCATCGCATCCACTTTGTTTAATACTAAAATAACAGGCTTGTTACCGGCATTAATGCCGGTAAGGGTATGGTTTACTACTTCAATCTGGTTGTCGTGAAAGGGGTGAGCCACGTCAACCACATGGAGCAGCAAATCGGCTTCGCACACTTCATCCAGGGTTGATTTAAACGAATCGATCAGGTGGTGCGGCAGTTTGCGGATAAACCCCACCGTATCGCTCAACAAAAACGGGATAGTCCCTAAGGTCACTTTCCGCACGGTGGAGTCAACGGTGGCAAACAACCTGTTCTCGGCCAAAACATCCGAGCCAGAGAGTACATTCATCAATGTTGATTTGCCTGCATTGGTATAGCCCACCAGTGCCACCCGCACCTCGTTTCGCCTTGCCTTTCGCTGGGTTGATCGTTGCTTTTCAATTTTCTCAAGGCGGTCTTTCAGCACGCTAATCTGATTGCGGATGTTTCTGCGGTCGGTTTCAATTTCCTTTTCACCGGCCCCACCCCTGGTGCCGGTACCACCGCGCTGCCGTTCAAGGTGGGTCCACATCCGGGTAAGGCGGGGCAATAAGTACTGGTTGCGCGCCAGTTCAACCTGGGTGCGGGCCTGTGCGGTTTTGGCACGCGAAAGAAAGATATCCAGAATCAGCAGGCTGCGATCGTAAATGCGTACCGGTGCCGCTGCATCTTTAGGATTAAACGCCCGCTCCAGGTTGCGGAGTTGGGAAGGCGAAAGGTCGTCATCAAAAATAATATTGCCTGCCTTTTTCATCGCCACCAGCGCTTTGAGTTCGGCCAGCTTGCCTTTGCCAATAAAGGTACGGGCATCGGGTTTTGACAGGTTTTGAACCAGTCTTCCCACTGAATAAATCCCTGCCGTTTCGGCCAGAAAGGCCAATTCGTTTAAATGCTCCTCGTTTACTTCCGGATGCCGGTTATTACCCAGAGCTACCAAAATTGCCTGCTTTTGCTGCATATCTTTTACTACCGGCAAGTTTACAAGAATGTTTGATTTTGCCGTTTTTCGCCAAGGTTACTTTTTCTTACTTTTGACCATTTAACGCTTAGCTAAACCACTGGACCTCTGTAAAGACCCTTTGGCGAAGCAGGTTGCTTTAATCTTAACCTATGCGAGTTGCCGTTGTGCTGAACACATCCTGGAACATTTACAACTTCAGGATGAACCTGATACAATCCCTGCAGGCCAAAGGTCATGAAGTACACACGGTGGCCCCCATTGATGATCATACTCCGAGGCTAATTCAGGCAGGTTGTACCCATCATAATTTAAAAATGGACAGCCGGGGAGCCAATCCCCTTAGGGACCTTGCCCTGATTTTTGAACTGCGTTCAATTTATAAACGGGTTAAACCCGATGTCATCCTGCACTATACCATCAAACCAAACATTTATGGTACGCTTGCTGCAGCCTCACTGCGTATCCCGGTAATTAACAATGTTTGCGGACTGGGCACAGCTTTTCTGAAAAATGATTTTATTTCGCTGGCAGCCCTATCCTTATACCGGCTTAGCTTTCGCTTCGCCAATAAGGTATTCTTTCAAAACCCTGACGACCTGAACCTGTTCATCACCAATAAGTTGGTGCCAGAAAAGGTTGTTGACTTATTGCCCGGTTCAGGAATTGACCTGAAGCACTTTTTACCTGCACCGATGAATCACAAAGAGCCGTTTACTTTTCTGCTCATCTCCAGGTTGATTACCGATAAGGGTGTCCTCGAATACATTGATGCCGTGAAAAAACTCAAAGCCGAAGGCATGAATTCAAAATTTCAGTTGCTGGGAGCTCTTGATGAAGAACACAAGCGGGGCATCAGTAAAGAAATTGTTGATGAGTGGATCCAATCGGGTACGATTGAATACCTCGGCACCACTGAAGATGTCCGCAGTTTTATTCAACAGGCTCACTGTGTGGTGCTTCCTTCCTACCGTGAAGGAACTCCCAGGACGCTGCTTGAGGCCGCCAGCATCTCCCGCCCCATTATTGCTACCAACGTTCCGGGCTGTAATCAGGTAGTTGATGATCAGGTTAACGGCTTCTTATGCAACCTTAAAGACGCAGACGACCTGGCCAGAAAAATGCGGCTGATGGCTTCGCTCGGGCCAGACAAACTCAATCAACTCGGTGAAAACGGAAGAAAGAAAATGGAAGCCTGCTATGACGAAACTATCGTCATAAATAAATACCTTGACGCTCTTTCGGAAATAAAATCCGGTTCTTAAGGGCAACATGCAGTTAATTGAAACAGGCATTGGCGGTTTACTTGAAATTATACCGGTTGTTCACAAAGACAACCGTGGGTGGTTTTTTGAATTTTTCAAGAAGAACGAATTTGCCAAAGCCGGAATAACCGATGGCTTCACCCAGGAGAACATTTCATTCTCAAAAAAAGGCGTAGTACGCGGGCTTCATTTTCAGTTACCTCCCTACCAACAGGCCAAGCTGGTCAGCGTACTTTATGGCCGCGTGTTTGATGTGGCCGTTGACCTGCGCAAAGGTTCATCCACCTTCGGCAAGTGGCATGCCTGCGAACTGAATGCTGACCAACACAATATGTTACTGGTGCCCGAAGGGTTTGCCCACGGCTTCGCAGCACTTGAAGATTCACTCTTTATTTACAAGAGTTCATCTTTCTATCAGCCATCGGCAGAAGCCGGCATCATCTGGAACGACCCCCGGCTTAACATCACCTGGCCGTTCAGCAATCCCATCCTGTCGAACAAAGACAGCAGCCTGCCAGCCCTGGATGAGTTGTTGAGAAAATCTGTAATTTCACCCGATTAATCCAACGCCTGTGGTGATAAAACAGTTACGAGGTATCCTGTTCCTGCTTCTGCCGGGGTTGCTCCTTATTTCCTGCGCATCGTACAAACAAAATATCCTGTTTACCTACGATGATCAAACCCAACTTAAGCAGCACGCTGCCCAAGCCGAAAAAAATTACATCATCCAGCCAAACGATTTGCTGAAGTTGCGGGTGTACACCAATAAAGGCGAGTTGATTATTGATCCCAACTATAGCCTGCTGCGCGAAATTCCCTCACAAACTACCCAAATCCGGCCCGACCCCAGCTACCTGGTTGATGTAAACGGTGTGGTAAAATTCCCAATGATTGGCGAACTGAAGGTGGCCGGCCTTACCATCCGGCAGGCTGAGGACCTGTTGCAAAAATCTTATTCCGAATTTTATACCTGGCCGTTTGTTAACCTGACCTTCACCAACAAACGGGTTATCGTACTGGGGCTGCCCATGAGCAAAGTTATCCCTCTGGAAAATGAAAACACCACCCTCGTTGAAGCCATTGCCCTTGCCGGTGGACTGGATCGCGATTCAAAAGCCCATAATATCCGGGTGTTGCGCGGAAACGAATTTTTCATTGCCGACCTGAGCACGCTGGAAGGCTATACCCGCACCAATATGATCCTACAACCTGGAGACATCGTTTATATAGAGCCCGTAAGACGACCCGTGAGTGAAGCCTTGCGAGACTACATCGGCCTGATTTCGCTGGTAACAAGCCTTACTACCCTTGTTGTTGTCCTTTCAACCTTATAGGCATTGCTTTTGAATCCCGAAAGAACCATAGCCCAATCATCTGCCGATACCCTTGATTTTAATAAACTTAAAATCATCATCCGGACAAACCTTGCCTGGATTGCGCTAATCATTTTATTGACCAATGCCATTGCCTACTTTTACCTGCGCTACACCAAAGACCAGTATGAGTCGGTTTCAGAAATTAAACTGGACGTTAAACAGGACGCCCAGGAACTGGGCATCCGCGAACTGGTTCCTGAACGGCAAAACGTGAACATCATTTCAGCCGAAATTGAAACCATCAAGTCGAAATTATTTCTGAGCAGCGTAATTGATTCCCTTAACCTGCACGTCAGCTACTTCAGTATAGGAAAAATTTTAAATACCGAACTGCACACCAGTTCGCCATTTGTAGTAAGACCCCGCATTACCAACCCGTTCTATTACGATAGCCCGTTTCTTATTGAACCTACCTCCGGCAATGCATTTGAACTGCGCATACCCGCATATGGCAAAACCCTCACAGGCGAGTTTGGCAAGCCCGTGGCAACCGATGACTTTTTATTCATAATAGAAAAAAAAGGAACACCAGCTTTTGAACCCAACAACAAGTATTCCTTCGTCATTAACAGCCGGCAGGCACTGCTCGATTACATGCTGACGAACCTGACCGTTGAGCCTATTAACGTTAACGCCAATACCATCCGGGTGTCGTTCCGCGACAGCAACCCGTTTAAAGCGCAGGACCTCGTTAACGGAATTGACTCCCTTTACCTTCGGTACAGCAATGCCCAGAAAAACCTGGCCAACCTGCAGAAGATTACCTGGCTGAACAACGAACTCAGCCAGATTGAACAACAAATGGAGCAATTTGAAGATTACTTTGAAAACTTTACGCTGAAAAACAAAACCAGCAACCTGGATGATGAACTGAAGCGTACCATATCGTTAATAAACAAAATCGATTCGCAACGCTATGAAACCAGCCGAAGAATCTCTGAAATAAACCGGTTGCTCGACAACCTTTCGGCAAGTGTGTTTTTACCCGGCCCGGCCTACCGGGGCTTCCTGCCCGAAAACCTGAGCAAAAACATTGAAAAGTTGCAGGAGATTTACCTGGATATGGACAAAATGAAATTGTCGTACAGTGAAAATACCCTTGCGTTCAGGCAACGCGAAGCCGAAACAGAAAACCTTCGTAAAAAAGTTTTTTCCGGACTTACCGAAATAAAATCCGACTTGTTGAAGCGACTCCAGGAGTTAAACAAGTCAAAGGTTTCGCTGGAAAGCGAATTTGCCGGCATACCCGACAAAAGCACGCAGTTCAATAAAAAAAACCGCTACTATAAACTTTATGAGGAACTGTACCTAACGCTGATGCAGCGAAAATCCGAGTTTGAAATTGCCAAAGCCGGAAGCACCCCCGATTTCAAAATTCTTTCCACAGCCGATCTTCCGCAAAAACCCATTGCACCACAACGGCTGCTTATTTACATCCTTGGTTTTACCGGAGGAATTATCCTGTCGTTTTTATTTGTCGGGATTTTATACCTGGCCAACGACCGGATTACCAATGCCTATGAAGTGGAACGCTCGGCCGGTGTTCCGTTGTTGGGCGTGGTGCCCGCATTCCGGGGAAGTGCCGAGACTGGTGTTTACATCGTTAACCACCCCAAGTCCATGGTGAGTGAAGCCATCCGCACGCTGCGCACCAACCTGGATTTCTTCAGCACGGCATCAGCAAAGAAAATTATTGCCATCTCTTCTACGGTTTCAGGTGAAGGAAAATCTTTTCTGGCCGTTAACCTGGGCGGCATCGTGGCGCTATCGCGTAAAAAAGTGGTGTTGCTTGATTTGGATATGCGAAAACCAAAATCCAACCTGCCGGCAAATGGTTCCAACCCTGACAAAGGGATTAGCACCATCCTGATAAGAAAAAACACCTGGCAGGAGTGCCTGCTTACCACCTCCATCGAGAACTTCGATTTTATTCCTTCGGGGCCCCACCCGCCCAACCCGTCCGAACTGCTGCTGAATGGCGAGTTTACCTCCCTGCTGAATAACTTAAAAAAGCAATACGACTTCATCATTCTGGATACTCCGCCTGTTGGCCTGGTTACCGATGGCATTATGGCTATGAAACATGCCGATGTATCGGTGTATGTGTTCAGGGCCAATTATTCAAAGAAGGAGTTTATCCATAACCTCCACCGAATTGTGAATATTAACAAATTCACCAACATTACGGCTGTAGTAAATGCCCTCCCGGCCACCTCCGAAACTGCCTACGGCTACGGGTATTACGAGGATCGAAGGCCTAACCGGTTTACTTCATTTTTCAAACGCAGTGTTTAATTGGCTTACCAGAAAAAAAAGTACTCCGCCTCCCGTGTGGGTTGACCTCCACTCGCACCTGTTGCCCGGTCTTGACGATGGGGTGCATTCGTTTGATGAAGCAGAAGAAATTATCCGCATGTTTCATGCCCTTGGATACAAAAAATTAATCACTACACCGCATGTAATCAGCGACAGCTACCGGAATACCTCTGAAGCGATACTGGCCAAACTGGCCGAACTGAATGCCTGGTTATCAAAAAAACAAATTGCCATAGAAATCGGGGCGGCAGCCGAATATTACCTTGATGAAGAACTGGTAGAGCAGGTTGAACAAAAAAAACCGCTGCTTACGTTTGGCAACCGTTATGTGCTATTCGAAATCAACTTCATGGTTGCGCCCTTAAACCTGAAAGAGTTTATTTTTTTACTCACTACACAAGGCTACAAGCCCGTTTTGGCTCACCCGGAGCGGTATGTATTCCTGCAGCAAAATCCCGAAAAACTTAACGACCTCGTCAACCGGGGTGTGCTTTTTCAACTCAATATTAATTCGCTTTCGGGTTATTACTCGAAACCCGCCCAGGTATTGGCACGCAAACTTATCGAAAACAAGCTGGTGCATTTTGTAGGAAGCGATTGCCACCATATCAGCCAGGCATCCCTACTAAAGGAAGCGCTTCAAACCGATTTGTACCAGAAAGCCCTATCTTTGCCGCTGCTCAACAATACCTTGATTTAATCCATGCTTGCCGTTACCGGTGCCAATGGTTTACTGGGAAGTTTCGTTGTACGAAAATTGATCAGCAACAATTTACCGTTTGTTGCTTTAAAGAGACCGGGTAGCGACACCTCCCTGCTCGATGACGTGAACCAGCACATTACCTGGCGCCATGCCGATGTGTTGGATACCGTTGCCCTGCACGAAGCACTGGCCGGGGTAACCGGTGTTATCCATGCTGCAGCGATCGTCTCTTTTAATCCACGAGACAAAAAAAAACTTTTTCAAACAAACATCAGGGGAACAAAAAATGTAGTGGATGCCTGCCTGCTGCTGGGCATTAAGCGAATAGTTCATGTAAGTTCGGTAGCGGCACTGGGCAGACAAAAGAACCAGCAAGTGATAACCGAAGAAAGTAAATGGACAGAAAGCACGCTTAACAGTGCCTATGCTGAATCAAAACACCGGGCTGAACTGGAAGTGTTCAGGGGGCAGGAAGAAGGCCTTAGCACCGTAATCATTAACCCATCGGTAATCCTTTCGCGCGGTAATTGGAACCGGAGCAGCGCTCAGCTTTTCAAATACGTTTGGAAGAGCCGGCCTTTTTTCATTGATGGCTCCTTTAACTATGTTGACGTGCGTGATGTAAGTGAGGTGGTGCTAAGATTATATCATTCGTCCTACGAAGGCGAGCGGTTTATCATTAATGCCGGTTCAATACCCTACATTGAATTTTTCAGGGCGGTTGCCCACCGTCTTAACCGGAAACCGCCCGGCATAAAACTCTCAAAAAAATCACTAACCTGGCTCGCCCGCTTTGAACAGGTCCGGTCGGTCTTCACCGGTGCCCAGCCGCTGATAACCCCTGAAACAGCGCGGATGGCCGAAACGCGGTTTTTTTATGCCAACCATAAAGTTACCCGTGCCCTGAACATGGCTTTTCAACCGATTGAACAAAGCCTTGACTGGTGTTGTGAATGGTACAAGGAACAAGCCGGAAAAAATATTTTTTTTTAGAATAACTTTGCCTCAGTTTTTTTTAACTTGGGCAAACCCAATAGCACATGGCCAAAGAATTTCGCAAGCGCGAGGATGAGGGGAACGATCTGATCAGGCGCTTTGAAGATCACCTACGCAAAAAGAAATCGGATTATTTTGACCTGGAAGCTTTTGAAGAGATTATTGACTTCTACCTGCTGCGTTCCAAGTACAACAAAGCCCTTCAGGCCGTTAACCTTGCTATTTCCCAATTTCCTTACTCCACCGGGTTACTGATAACCAAAGCTCAGGTGCTTACCAACCTCGAATCGTTTGATGAGGCACTTGAACTGCTTGAACAGGCCGAGAACCTCCAGCCGGGCGATCCGGAAATATTGCTTACCAAAGGGTCATTGTATGCCGCACAGAATAAGCACACTTTGGCCATCGAATGCTTTGAGCGCTCGCTCGACTTCTCGGAAGAAAAAGACGAGATCTATTACAACATCGGGCTGGCTTACCAAACCATGGAAAAGTACGAAGAAGCCATACAAGCCTATAAGCAAGCCATTGAATATAACATCACCCACGAAGGCGCTCTTTACGAACTTGCCTATTGCCTTGATTTAACCGGCCAGCTGGAAAGCAGTGTTTCGTACTACAAGAAATTTATTGACGAAGATCCCTACTCTGCTGCCGCCTGGTATAACCTGGGCATTGTGTACAATAAACTGGGCCAGTTTGAAGAAGCCCTGCATGCCTACGATTATGCCTTAACCATTGACGACACCTTTGCCTCGGCTTATTTTAACATGGGCAACACCTGCATGAATCTGGGGCAATACACCAAAGCGCTCGATGCATTTAAAAAAACCATCGAACTGGAAGGGCCCAGCGCAGAAGTATATTGCTCCATTGGTGCGGCTTACGAAAGCCTCGAACAATTTGAACTCGGACTGAAGTATTATCAAAAAGCTACCAAACTTGACTCCATGTACGATGAAGCCTGGTTTGGCGCAGGCGTTTGCCTTGAAAAACAGGAAAAATGGTATCAGGCCCTGCATTTTTACAACAAGGCTCTGAAACTTCATACCGAAAATCCTGAATACTGGCGCGCCATAGCCCATGCAGAATTTAAAGTTGGCAACATCGTTTCGAGCATTGATGCGTATGAAGAAGCTTCCCGCCTCGACCCCAAAGACAAAGAAATATGGCTTAACTGGTCATTTATTTACTACGAACAAGGAGATTACCAGAAGGCAATAAATGTTTTGTTGGAAGGTTTTGACGAACTGCCCGATGATGCTGAATTGTATTACCGGATGACCGTTTACCTCATTGAAGCCGGCAAGTTTAAAGAAGCCTTTAATTATCTCGAAAATGCATTAATTTTGAACTTTGACGGACACGCCACCTTGTATGAGTTCTTCCCTCAGATCGAAACACAGAAGGCGTTGTTCAAAATCATCGAACAATTTAGAAAAGAGAACAAGTAATGAATTACGAGTTAAAGAACCTGCCTGAGCGCACCCGCAAGCCCAGGCAGTATGGTTTTACCATGGCCATGGACAAAGGCCTGAGTGTGCGCGAAGCGGAAGATTTTGTTAACACCTGTGCCGACCATGTTGATATTGTCAAGTTGGGATGGGCAACATCATTTGTAACCCCCAACCTGAAGGATAAATTAAAAGTGTATAAAGATGCGGGCATCCCAGCCTACTTTGGCGGAACATTGTTTGAAGCGTTCATTATCCGCAACCAGTTTGACGATTACCGAAAGGTACTTGATAAGTACAACATGTCGTTTGCCGAAGTGTCGGACGGATCCATTGATTTAGACCATGACAAAAAATGCGACTATATCAGTAAGCTGTCTGAGCAGGTAACCGTACTTTCCGAGGTTGGCTCAAAAGATGCCGACAAAATCATCCCCCCTTACATGTGGATCGAACTGATGCAGAAAGAACTGGATGCCGGAGCCTGGAAAGTCATTGGCGAGGCCCGCGAAAGCGGCAACGTGGGGTTATTCCGCTCCACCGGTGAAGTCCGCTCCGGGTTGGTACAGGAAATTCTTACCAAAATCCCCTTTGAAAAAATCATCTGGGAGGCCCCGCAAAAAGCCCAGCAGGTGTGGTTCATAAAATTATTGGGCGCCAATGTAAACCTCGGTAACATTGCCCCCAATGAGGTAATCCCGCTTGAAACCATCCGCCTCGGATTACGGGGCGACACGTTCCTTCACTTTCTGGGTATCGAAAAGAAAAAATCAAATACCGCACCGCCTTTCGAAGTTGACTAAGCGCTGATCCTTGAGACGACCGGTCGACTATATCTTCCTTTACCTGAAAGGCCTCAGCATGGGCGCAGCCGATGTGATACCCGGTGTATCCGGTGGAACCGTTGCCCTGATAACCGGCATCTACAACGAATTAATCCACTCCATCCGGTCGGTTGACGGGCAAGCCGTTAACCTGCTTCGGCAATTCCGATTTACTGACTTCTGGACAAAAATCAACGGCAATTTTCTGGCTCCTCTGCTGGCAGGCATCCTCACCAGCCTGTTGCTGCTGGCCGGAGTAATGAACTACCTGCTGAAGCACCATCCCATCCTCATCTGGTCTTTTTTTTTCGGATTAATACTTATTTCGGCTCCGCTGGTCATGCGCGAAATCAAGATGAAAAATTCAGGAGTCATCCTTTCCTTCCTGTTGGGCATTGCCATTGCTTACCTGATTACCGTGTTAACACCCACCGAGTCGCCCGATGGCCTTTGGTTTATTTTTTTTGCAGGCGTACTGGCCATCTGCGCCATGATCTTGCCAGGTATTTCAGGCGCTTTCATCCTGCTGCTGCTCGGTAAGTACCAGTTTATGGTAAATGCCCTGCTTGAAGGAAACCTTCCTGTAATTATTGTTTTTGCTCTTGGGTGTATTGTGGGTCTGCTTTCGTTCTCAAGGGTGCTTTCATGGATACTCGACAATTATCATGGCATTACCGTAGCCTTGCTTGCCGGCTTTATGCTCGGCTCACTGAACAAAGTGTGGCCCTGGCGGCAGGTATTGGAATATAAAACATCCGAATCTGGTGAACGGGTATCGGTATTTGATAAAAGTGTATTACCTTGGGACTACCTCAACCTGACCGGTAAAGACCCTCAGCTATTCCAGGCCATCATCATGATGGCGCTGGGTGTTTTAATTGTTGTGAGTATTGAAAAAATAGCATCGAGTCTAAAAACAAAAATCTGATCATGGAAAAAGTATTCGGACTTATCGGATCAACGGTTAGTCATTCATTTTCAAAATCGTATTTCGATGAAAAATTTTTCCGGGAAGGCCTTCGTGACCACCATTATGAGCTTTACCCGTTAGCCTCCATTAATGATTTTAAAAAACTGGTTACCGATACCAAAGGCCTTACCGGCCTAAACGTTACCCTTCCTTATAAAGAACAGGTAATTTCCCTCCTTGACGACATTGATGCCGAGGCCAGGAAAATCGGAGCGGTGAATGTGATTAAAGTCAAGGACGGCAAACTGATCGGCTACAATACCGACAGTGAAGCGTTTTTCGAAACGGTTTCGAAGTGGCTGCCCGAGGGTAAAAAATTCAGTGCGCTCATCCTGGGCACAGGCGGATCATCAAAAGCCGTGCAGCAGGCACTTCACCGCTTGCAGATTCCATATAAAACTGTTTCGCGCAGCGAAGGAAAAGCCGACTATACCTACGATAAGATTACGCCCAAAATCATTAAAGAAAATAAACTCATCATTAACACCACACCGCTGGGCATGCACCCCAACACCGAAACGCTGCCTCCAATTGCCTATGAACACCTCTCAAAAGAACACTACGTGTACGACCTGATCTACAATCCTGCCCGCACCCAGTTTCTGCAAAAAGCCGAGATGCGCGGGGCCACCATTAAGAACGGACTGGAAATGCTTTACGTACAGGCCGAAAAATCGTGGAAAATATGGAATAATTAAACAGGCAAATTTGTTGGTTGGCCATTGCGGTGACTCTAATTTGCCGACCAATGAATAACCACTAACCAACGCCTGCTTTGGATTTTCAACTGATAAGCGATTACCAGCCCACCGGTGACCAACCCCAGGCTATCCTACAGTTGGTGGAAGGCCTGGAGCAAGGCGAGCCGCACCAAACCCTGCTGGGTGTTACCGGCTCAGGTAAAACCTTTACCATGGCTAATGTTATCGCCCGGGTTAACCGGCCTACCCTGGTGCTCAGCCACAACAAAACGCTTGCTGCACAACTGTACGGAGAGTTTAAAAATTTCTTCCCCCACAATGCGGTGGAGTATTTCATCTCGTACTACGATTACTACCAGCCCGAAGCGTACATTCCCTCATCTAACCTGTATATCGAAAAGGACTTATCCATTAACGAAGAAATAGAAAAGTTGCGGCTGAGCGCCACTTCTTCGCTGCTTACGGGCCGCAGGGATGTGCTGGTGGTTGCCTCGGTGTCGTGCATTTACGGTATCGGAAACCCCGATGACTTCGGGAAAAATGTTATCAAGCTAACCGTGGGAGAGTCCATCGCCCGCAACCGGCTACTGTTTACACTGGTTGACATACTGTACCATCGCACCGAAGCAGAATTTAAGCGCGGTACCTTCCGGGTAAAGGGCGACACGGTAGACATCTTTCTGGCGTATGCCGATTACGCCTTGCGCATTTATTTTTTCGGAGATGAGATCGAATCCATTCAACGCATTGACCCGGTTTCCGGCAAAAAACTATCCGATGAAAAAATGGTTACCATCTTTCCGGCCAACCTGTTCGTTACCGGAAAGGAATCGCTGCACCAGGCCCTGAAAGAAATTCAGGACGACCTGGTGATGCAGGTTGAAATGTTTGAATCGGAAAAACGGCACCTCGAAGCCAAGCGCTTAAAGGAGCGGACCGAATTTGATATGGAAATGATGCGCGAACTCGGCTATTGCTCCGGTATAGAAAATTATTCCCGGTATTTTGACCGGAGAAAACCCGGTGCCCGACCGTTTTGTCTGATCGATTACTTCCCGGATGACTTTCTGATGGTGATTGACGAAAGCCACGTCACCGTACCGCAGATAAGGGCCATGTGGGGCGGTGACCGATCACGAAAAGTAAACCTGGTGGATTACGGTTTCCGGTTGCCGGCCGCACTGGACAACCGGCCGCTTACCTTCAATGAATTTGAATCGCTGGTTAACCAGGTAATTTACGTGAGCGCCACCCCGGGAGAATACGAGTTGCGGAAATCAGAAGGAGTGGTGGTAGAGCAACTCATCCGGCCTACCGGCTTGCTCGACCCGGAAATTGATGTGCGCCCGAGCCGCAACCAGATTGACGATCTGCTGGAAGAAATTGATGAGCGTGTAAAGAAAAGTGAGCGGGTATTGGTTACTACGCTAACCAAACGGATGGCTGAAGAACTCACCAAGTTTCTTGACCGAGCAGGTGTTAAATGCCGGTATATCCATTCTGAAGTAACCACCCTTGACCGGGTAGAGATATTGCGTGAGCTAAGGCTTGGAGTATTTGATGTTCTGGTTGGTGTAAACCTGCTGCGCGAGGGGCTTGACCTGCCCGAAGTTTCGCTCGTGGCCATCCTCGATGCCGACAAGGAGGGTTTTTTGCGCAACCAGCGATCGCTGGTACAGACCATCGGCCGGGCCGCTCGTAACGTAAATGGCCGGGTAATTATGTATGCCGATTCGGTAACCGAATCGATGCAGGTGGCGATTGATGAAACCAACCGCAGGCGCAAGGCACAGATGGATTACAACATCGCCAACAACATTGTGCCACAAACCGTTATCAAGTCGCGCGATTCCATCCTGCGCCAAACCAAAGTGGCCGATTCGAAGAAGTCGGCAAAGAACTACTATGTTGAAAGCGAAGAAGCAAGCCTGGCGGCCGACCCGGTGGTGGCTTATCTTGGAAAAGACGAGTTAATTAAAATGGCCGAGCTTACCCGTAAAGCCATGGAAAAGGCAGCCAAAGAACTGGAGTTTATGGAAGCGGCCCGCCTGCGCGATGAGTACCTGGCCCTCCAGAAGTTGATTGACACCCGTAACGAATAGGTAATCCGTATATTTGTAAAACCACCTTTCAATGAAAAATCTTCTTGCGCTTGCCTTACTTTTTTGCGCCTCGCTATCCTGTGCCCAAAGTTCCAATGATTTAATGTTAGGGGCATCGATGGATTTATTAAAAACAGATAACAACAACCTGCTCGACAAAGCACAGTTCGGTCTTGAGGTTAATTACTTTGTTATCAGAAAATTTACCCTAACAGCCGGGGCGGAAATCTGGACCAAGCGGGAAGCGAGTTTTGTATTTGGCAGCCGGTATTACTTTACCGACTATTTTTTTGCCCGTGGGCGGGCGTTGATTGGCGAAAATGATTTTTCGCTGGGAGCAAGTGGTGCCATTCCGCTAAGGAACAACTGGCGGCTGGAGCTGATGGGCGATTTTTATTTTGAAGGTGAGTTCGCTGTCCGCTCCGGTATAGCCTATATTATCAGAACACGGTGATTTCTTAACCTGCTTTGTCCTCTGGAAGCGGTACAGCACTTACCTCATCATGATTAAGCATGCGGGTGGCTGTGCGATACATGCGCATAACCAGCGCACAGGCCGGGTCCGGGCAAATCGCCCTCGAATCGGTTTCCATCCAATCGGCCGGGTGGCCTTTTCGCTGCCTGGTGGTCGGTAAAGTTGATTGCAAGGCGTACAGGCAAAAACTGGATCGATCGGGCATGGAAATTTTTCCGCTTTTAAGGTAAAAGCAATCCCCTACGTTCATGTTGCAGGTGCAGTGGCCGTCAATCTTCTCTACGACAATGGTCAGATCGTAAAACTCAAATTGATCGAAATTTGCTTAGTTTCACGCCAGGGCCAAGCCAGAATAGGACCGTTTTAAAATTATTCAGTGACGCGGTTATTTGCTTGGCAGTACTTTTATACCAACACCTATGGATCCGTTACAATTACGAATTTTCGAAACCGTTCTGGTTATTGTCGGGCTGGTTATTTTAAGCCTGTTGATTAAAGGAGCGCTGCGCAAAATTGGAAACCGGTATCATTTGCAACGCGACCGGACCTACTTCATCATTAAGGTTATAAACATTGGCTTAAATGCGGCAGCCGCAGTTACCCTGTTATTCATTTGGGGAGTTGACCAGAAAGACCTGGTTTTGTTTCTTTCCTCCTTTCTGGCCATTCTGGGTATTGCTCTGTTTGCGCAATGGTCCTTGCTCTCCAACGTTACTGCCAGCATCATCCTGTTCATCAGCCATCCGGCTAAAGTAGGCGATACGATAAGCATACTCGATAAAGAGTATCCAATTACCGGAAAAATTAAAGACATTGGTGCCTTTTTCGTCAGTATCGAAACCGATACCAACCAACTCGTTACTATACCCAACTCGCTTTTATTTCAGAAGGTCACCAGGGTAGATGTTGAAGAGTAAAACCTGGCGGGTGCCTCATCGGAACCCGTTCAGGTGTACAGTTGAAATTTTGCTTTTTACATAGCCGCACTAAACCGCCTTGCCACTTCGCTCCAGTTTACCACATTCCACCAGGCGGCAATGTAGTCGGGCCTGCGGTTTTGGTAGTTTAGGTAATAAGCATGTTCCCAAACATCGCAACCGAGAATGGGCGTACCTTTTACTTCGGCCACATCCATGAGCGGATTATCCTGGTTGGGCGTAGAGGAAATCTGAAGTTTTTTGCCTGCATCCACAATCAGCCAGGCCCAGCCTGATCCAAAACGGCCTACGCCAGCTGCAGTGAATTTTGTTTTGAACTCATCAAAATTTCCGAAAGCCGAATTGATGGCATCGGCCAGTGCACCTGTGGGTGTGCCCCCGGCATTCGGTCCCATGATCGTCCAGAACAAACTGTGATTGTAATGACCGCCACCGTTGTTGCGGACGGCTACCGGGTACTTCGAAATGTTTTTGCAAATCTCTTCAATGCTCAATTTGTCGGCATCGGTATTGGCTATGGCGTTGTTCAGGTTAGTCACATACGCGTTGTGATGCTTGCCGTGGTGAATTTCCATGGTGCGCGCATCAATATGGGGCTCTAACGCATTAAAGGCATACGGTAAATTCGGTAACGTGAAAGGCATAACGGTTAGCTGGTTAGGGGTTAAACATGTAAGGGTTCAAATATACTCTTCAAACAACAGAGATGGAATTAAGTTCACCTACAATTTTCGCTTCGCGCCAATCAGTCCACAGCCTGTCCGGTCATACTGAACCCGCAACCCGTAACTCGCCTCTTGCAACCCGTTCCCCCCAACCTTTCACTTCTCCCTGATTTTTTTAAAGAAACTGCCCATCAGTTCCTTTGCTTCCTGGCCTGAAACACCTTCTGTAACTTCGGTCTTTGGGTGTAGCACTTTTCCGTTCATCAGCCGGTAGCCCCGTTGCGGATCAGACGCACCAAATACCAGCCGCTGCAATTGCACCCAGTTTAGCGCACCGGCACACATTACACATGGCTCCAGGGTAACGTACAGCGTGCATTCATCAAGGTATTTAGAGCCCAGGTAGTTGGCGGCAGCCGTTGCAGCAAGCATTTCGGCATGGGCCGTGGCATCGGAAAGTTTTTCGGTTTGGTTGTGGGCCCGTGCGATGATCCGGTTTTTGCTCACCACCACCGCGCCAACCGGAACTTCACCAATGGCCAGCGCTTTTTTTGCCTCCTTCAGGGCCTCCCGCATAAAATACTCGTCAGTAAATAATTCCACTGGAAGTTATTTTAACCGGATGCTTTTCATGATGGAATGAGCTGTAGCCTGCCAGCCGGCCCGCAACCTGCGCGGACAATTAAAGCTGAACACAAGTGTACGGCCCGGCTCAACGAGGTATTGAATATAGGTATAGCGCAGTACCGGTTCCTGCAGGGCCATATCGCGCCTGTCGCCTTTGATACGCGATTCAAATTCAAAAAAAATGTAATCCCTACCGTGGATTTCCTTCACGCCTTCATCAATCATATCCACCCCGTCAAACAGGTTATAGATAGCGGCCTTAAAAAATTTGCCGGCCAACTCAACATTGGCATCAGGCCATTGTGTGGCCGACAGGTTAACGCTGAAATCCACTTCACGGTCTTCGTTGGTGAAGGCGGCAATAGGCTGCCGTACCGAAGGGTAACGCTGCACAAAATCAATGTCATCCATCGGCCGGAAGGTTTTAGGAAGGCTTACCACCATCCCCTCGGCTATTTTTGTTTTCACCAGCTTAGGTTCGTTCATGCTCAGCAGTGCTAACAACAGCAAAACGATAAAAGATGTGTTCATGCGCATAAATTTTACCAATAACGGGCCGAATGGAAGAGTATTGCTAAATTCGCCCCTTCTGCCAGTATAGCAGATGACACAAAATTAACAAATCGGATGTTACGGACTCATACCTGCGGTGAATTACGGATTTCACACATTAATCAACAGGCCACGCTAACCGGATGGGTGCAACGTGTACGCGACAAAGGAAGTATTGTATGGATTGACCTGCGCGACCGGTACGGCATCACCCAACTTTTTTTTGAAGAAGGAAAAACCGATGGTGCGGTAATGGCGCTTGCCAAAACGCTGGGGCGCGAGTTTGTTATTGAAGCTGAAGGAATTGTTTCAGAACGCCTTTCCAAAAACGATAAACTGCCAACGGGAGATATTGAACTGAAAGTTACCCGCTTAAACGTTTTAAATAGTGCCAAGGTGCCTCCTTTTACCATTGAAGATGTATCGGATGGCGGTGATGAACTGCGCATGAAATACCGGTACCTGGATTTACGCAGAACGCCTGTGCGCGAAAACCTGCTGTTGCGCCATCAAATGGCCCGGCAAACGCGCGCTTACCTGGACAGCCTGAATTTTGTTGAAGTGGAAACGCCTGTGCTGATAAAATCCACACCCGAAGGCGCCCGCGATTTTGTGGTGCCTTCGCGCATCCACCACGGTGAGTTTTATGCCCTTCCCCAGTCGCCACAAACTTTCAAGCAACTGCTGATGGTTTCGGGCTTCGACCGCTATTACCAGATTGTGCGCTGCTTCCGCGATGAAGACCTGCGCGCTGACCGCCAGCCCGAGTTTACCCAAATTGACTGCGAGATGGCTTTTGTTACTCAGGAAGACATCCTTAACACGTTTGAAGGCCTGGTGCGCCACCTGTTTAAATCGGTTAAAGGAATTGAACTCGGTGCCGTTCCGCGCATAACCTATGCCGATGCCATGAAATACTACGGCTCCGATAAACCGGATATACGGTTTGAGATGAAGTTTGTAGCAATTAAACCGCTTACCACGGGCAAAAATTTTAATGTCTTCGATAGTGCCGAACTGGTGGTGGGCATCTGCGCAAAAGGCTGTGCAGAGTACACCCGCAAACAACTGGATGAACTCACCGAGTTTGTTAAGCGCCCGCAGGTGGGCGCAAAAGGCTTAGTGTATGTACAATACAAGGCCGATGGCACGTTTAAATCATCAGTAGATAAATTTTATTCAGCCGATGATCTAAAAAAGTGGGCCGAGGCCTTTCAGGCGCGGCCGGGTGACTTGCTGCTCATCATGGCTGGCGAATCCG
>CAYNIH010000021.1:0-1610 GCA_964397115.1 uncultured Roseivirgaceae bacterium
GACAGCCGGTACACCACCTGGAAGAGCGCCCGGTATAAACTGGATAACCTTATCGGCAATCCGCGGGTGATTTTCAGGGTTGCCTATGCCAGCACACTAAGCGCCCGAGAAGGGTTTGCTTTTGACAATGTGTTCATCGGTGAACGGAGTCGCAGTGTGTTGGTTGAAAACTTCACCAATACCTCGGCAGCAGCCAACGCCAATGCACATAATGATGCATTCAGGCAATTTGAAAAAAACAGCGTGGATATTGTTAAACTCCAGTATCATACCGGTTTTCCGGGTGCAGATCCGGTTAATGAGCTCAACCCGCTGATGCACAATGCACGAACTACCTTTTATGGAATCGGTGCGTCACCGATGTTCCGGGTGGATGGAGAATTCCAGACAGGACAACCCTTATCGTGGATAACACCCTTATTCAACGATCGCACCCTTGAACCATCGCCCCTAAAAATAGAAAGCACACAGATAAAAGACGGTCCGATTGTAAAAGTTAATACGTATATCAAAAATACTTCGTCCACATTCTCCTTTCCTGCCGGATCGCATGTGTTTACCGTTGTAACAGAGAGGGTGATTACAAACGGTGCTTATTTGGGTGCCCCGAACGACTCACTGATTTTTGTAGCCAAAGACATGCTGCCCTCTCCTGCGGGAGTAACCATTACAACCGACATTGCTCCGGGTGACAGCCTTATCTTACCGGAAATTACCTGGGAAAGCCGAAACCTGATTGATCCTACAAGGGGCGCTATCATTATTTACGTGCAATCCATTGAAGGAGGAAACAAAGAAGTACACCAGGCTCGGGCATTCTTGTCGCCACCTGTTCCAGATGTGATCACCACCATCGAAGAGCCATCGTCTACTGAGAACATACAGGTGTACCCAAACCCCGCCAGCCACGAACTGAACGTTGTGCTGCCAGAACCGGCACAATCCGTAATGCCGTTTGCTTTAACTGACACGCAGGGGCGCACGGTTTTGCAACAGCACTTCAGCCCCGGCCAGCAGGCCATAACAATCAACACTTCCGACCTTGCCGCGGGCCTTTACGTGTTGCAGCTACGTACCAAAACCGGAACGGTGCGCAAAAAAGTAATGGTGGTAAGGACAAGGTAATTTTACCACTTATTACACTATTTAGCCCTTTAAAAGCTATGCAAACCGTTGCAGGAATGAAGTGCGTCATTTATTTTTAACCCGCAAACAACCCTCATGGAAATCTTTCTCCAAGCCGAAACCTGGCTGGCCCTGCTAACGCTTACCTTTTTTGAGGTTGTTCTTGGCATTGACAACATCATTTTCATCTCTATCATTTCTAACCGACTTCCGGTGGAAATCCGGGCACGTACCCGCAACATGGGCCTGCTGCTGGCCATGGCCGTGCGCATCGTGCTGCTCCTGGGCATCACCTGGGTCATCACCTTTACCGAACCATTATTTACCGTAGGCGATATCGTACCCTCCTTCCTTCATAAGTTTGTCAATACCGAACACGGGTTCAGCGGCCGCGACCTCATCCTGGGTTTTGGCGGCTTGTTCCTCATTGCCAAGAGTACGCGCGAAATCAACCACGAAATGGAAGGTGAGGACGAAATCATTAC
>CAYNIH010000021.1:1620-18560 GCA_964397115.1 uncultured Roseivirgaceae bacterium
AAAGGTGAACGTTACCGGCATCATCCTCCAGATTATTTTAATTGACATCATCTTCTCGTTTGATTCCATCCTGACGGCCGTAGGCCTGACCAACCAGGTACTCATCATGATTTTTGCCGTCATCATTTCCATCGGCATTATGATGGTATTCTCCGGAAAAATCAGCGATTTCATTAACCGCCATCCTTCCATGGAAGTGCTCGCGCTCGGCTTCCTTATCCTCATCGGCTTTATGCTTTTCCTCGAAGGCCTCGAATACGAAATCCCCAAGGGCTACATTTACTTTGCCGTAGCCTTCTCCCTGCTTATCGAAATGGTGAACATCCGCGTGCGGGGCAGAAGGGATAAGAAGAGAAAAGCCGAAGAGGCAGAAGTTGGTCAAGAAGCTTGAAATTTTTAGCTTGTAGATTGACGATTGTAGATTTAAATCATCAATCTATAATCGTAAAGCCCAAATTGCATTACTCTCCGCCACCCATACTGTTTAACCGCCACCTCGAAACGATCTACCCCGCCCTGTTCCGAAAGGTAAAGTTACAACCCTATGAACGCGAGCGCATTTCCACTCCAGACCAGGATTTTCTGGACCTTGACTGGCTCAGGCAGGGTTCGCCCAAGCTCGTCATCATTTCACACGGCCTGGAAGGCAACACCCAACGGGCGTATGTAAAAGGAATGGCCCGCGCCTGCTATGCACAGGGGTACGATGTGCTGGCCTGGAATTACCGGGGCTGCAGCGAAGAGATGAACCGCCAACTGCGCTTTTACCACAGCGGGGCTACCGATGACCTGGAGATAGTCGTTCAGCACGCTGTGCAAAAAAATTACTCCTCCATCAGCCTAATTGGCTTTAGCTTGGGCGGCAACCTGACACTGAAATACCTGGGCGAAGAACGCAGCCGGCCCAGTCGGATCCACAAAGCCGTAGTCTTTTCGGTGCCCCTCGACCTGCACACCAGCAGCCTAACGCTGGCGCAACCGTCAAATTGGATATATACCCAGCGCTTTCTGTCAAGCCTGAAAGAAAAAGTGCAACGCAAGGCCAGCGTCATGTCCGGACTGGACACACGCAGCCTGGAAAAGATGAAAACCCTTCGGCAATTTGATGACCACTTTACCGCACCCCTTCATGGATTTAAAAATGCCCTGGATTATTATTACCAATGCAGTTCTCTGCGGGTAGTTAACTCTATTCAGGTGCCCACATGCATCATTAATGCGTTAAACGATCCGTTTTTAAGTAAGGAATGCTACCCCAATCTCACCGGTCACCCAAAGGTGAGTGTACGCTACCCACAGCAGGGCGGGCATGTGGGGTTTACTGAATTTGGTACAAATGGTTTATATTGGTCGGAACGGCAGGCGCTTGCCTTTTTACTTCATGATTGAACGATACAGCATAACTGCACCGGCCTCTGCATTGCGTGAACGATTCAATGCGGATATACCCGAATTTTACCAGCCTCGGTACAATGCCTCTCCTACTCAGTTGCTTCCTGTAATTACGGGGTCATCCCCGCATGGGCTTTCGCTGTTCTACTGGGGCCGCCCGCCAAAAGCTGCCGGAAACAAACCGCTGAGCGACCGTATTGTAAACCTGAAACTCGAAAATCTGTTGGGCAAACCCCTTTTGCAAAAGGCACTGTTCAAAAACAGGTGCATTGTTCCGGCCGATGGAATTTATTGCTGGAAAAAAATCGGTAAAAAGTCCATTGTACCTTACCGGTTTATTACCCATCAGCCGCTCTTTTCAATGGCCGGATTTTGGGAAGAATTTGAAGACGAGGAGGGAACCATGGTGCACACCTTCACGCTCATCACCACGGCAGCAAACGAACTGGTTGCTACCGTTACCGACCGGATGCCGGTTATTCTTACTGCTGAAAGCGAAAAAATATGGTTAAGCCGGGAAGCGAACGAAATTGTATTGCTTAGCCAGTTGCTCACTTACCCTGCCGCCAGCATGACCTCCTACACGGTGTCGCCAAAGGTTCTGGATAACCGGGTAGATGTGCCCTCCCTCATCGCGCCAACACCACCGGCCGACCAGCACGGTAACCTTAGGTTGTTTGATTGAGGTTAAAACCCATCGCCTTCCTCTTCCTTTCTGGCAGGCGGTTTCTGTTCCGGCTTGGGAGGCTTATCTTTTTTAAACCTTGAAAACAAACCCTTCTTCTTGGCAGGCTGAGAAGGCTGGACCTCCGGTTTTTGCAAACTGTCGGGCCGGGGACTATCCAGATCATTAAAATTAAGATTATACTGATCCTCCTCCGATACTACTTTGGCAGGTTGGCTGTCTTCTGCAGCAGTTTTCTTTTTCTTCTTCCCAAACAGCCCTGAGAAAAACCCGGCAATGCCTTTCTTTTCTTTTTTTGCTTTGGCGGCTGTCTTTTGTGCTTCTTCTGCCTGCTCCCGGGCAAGCCGTACATCCGGCAACACCAGCACTTCACGCAGGTACCACATGTAATTATCCTGCTCGGTGTTAAACCCAACGTTTTTCACAAAATACCTTGGCGTTTCAGGAACATACCTGCCGGTAACCGGATCATACTTCAGGCTGTCCGGGAAATTGTATTTCAATACACGCACTTCCCGGTCCTTGCTGATAACGTAAACTTCGGGTGTTGCGGAGGCGCTGTCGGCAGGCTCGGTGTCCGCAATATACGTGCTGTCAATAACCGAACGGGCAGCCCTATCCAGATCGGCTTTGGAAACTTCCCCATCCATCGTCAGTGAGTCGGGTACCACCGGCTTTACCGGTCGTGCGGTCACGGTTTTAATCTGCCTTACTTTCTTCTTATAGGTGATGGGGTCGGCAACGAGGTATTTATTTTTGCTTGCAGTTAAAATTTTTGGCGTAGAGTCTTCATTGAAGTAGCTGAACTTTTTGCGGAGTTCATTTTTGTCGTAGATGTAAGCACTCTGGTAGGCAGGGCAAACCATCTTTTGGGTACAAGCCCCTAAAAGAAGGGATAAGGCAACTACGACAACAAAAAGCCTGGCCATGAGCGCGCTAAAAAACAAAAATAATGATTTTACATGGAAGTAATCCCCCAGAAAGCCGAAATGTAACCTATTGATTATCAATAAAGATACTACAATCGATTAATCTAACACTTATAATGCTACCCATTCAGTATCCGAAGAAATAACGTTTCAGAATAACCAACAGGCATATCAGAAACATAATAATGGCGATTTTATTAATGGTGTGCATGGCCCGGATATTGAACCCTGCCGGCCGGGAAGGATCTTTCTTTCGGAAGAAGTAACCGAATACTTCATTTACCTGAAAAAACTCGCGCAACCGGCTTCGTTCACCGGTGGGGTGGTTGCCATTGGGTTGTGTATCTTGTGCCATCTTAAATTTGATCAGGTGCTTCGAGGTCAATCCAGTTGCCGTCTTCTTTAATCAGGTTAATGAGTTCATCCACTGCCTGGGCAGACGGCACACTTCGCTTCACCACTTCTTTACCGCGATACAGGGTTATGCGCGAGGGACCCGATCCCACATACCCATAGTCGGCATCAGCCATTTCGCCAGGTCCGTTTACTATACAACCCATAATGCCAATCTTTACGCCCTTCAGGTGATCGGTGCGTTTGCGAATCATTGCGGTGGTGCTTTGCAAATCAAACAGGGTACGGCCACACGATGGGCAGGAAATGTATTCCGTTTTCGACATCCGCGTTCGCGCAGCTTGCAAAATTCCGAATGCCGTTTTATTGCACAGGTCGGCTTGCTGCAGTGCACTTTCCTTTGTTGCTGATCCGGGGGAGGCAAGCATGATGCCATCGCCAAATCCGTCAATAAACAAACCGCCAGCATCGGTGGCGCTATAGATGCGGATTGAATCCGCCTCAAGATGCGGATAGGTTCGCTGAATAACCACAGGGATAACAATGCCTTTGCTCACCAACTCAAAAAATATTCTTCTCAGTTCAGCCAGGGCATGGGCATTAGCTGTCCGGATAATACCCACTGCGGTGGTGTCCATCCGTAGTTTTTCGAGAAGCATTTCGGATACCTCTTCATTAGAGAAGCGCACGAAATTAATCCGGCTATGGCAGATGCTGCTCTGGATATACTCGTTCACTGAAAGAAGTGGCAGTTTGTTTTCCTTATCCGGCAGGGTTAGCCATACGGGATAATCAACAATTTCCTTCAAGCCGTTAGGAAGCATAAACGGTATCGGGTTGCTTCCGGAATACACATAATCTGCCCCCTGGTCATTCATCTTCCACTTGTCCGGCTCCGGTAAATAGAAATGGCCAATGCAACGCAGATCCTTATAATCGGTAACCGGTATGGCGCTTAGATCGGCAAGCACACGAGGCACATGGTGTTTGCCTCCGAAATTTTCCACTTCACGCGTTGACCTGCGTGAATAGGCAAACGGGTCGATTGGTATATCGGCAATTTCGGGAATGGCCGGGTGCCCTGCCCGGGTTATGTACCGATCGACCAGGATTTTTGCTACTGGCACTTCGAACTCAGGCTCTTCAGTTAACGATACCCGAACGGTATCGCCCAGTCCGTCTTCCAGCAAGGTGCCGATGCCCACTGCCGATTTTATGCGCCCGTCTTCCCCTTCGCCTGCTTCGGTAACACCCAAGTGAAGCGGATACGGTTTAAATCCTTCTTCATCCAGCTTTGCTGCAAGCAAGCGGTAGGCCTGCACCATTACCTGCGGGTTGCTGGCTTTCATGGAGAGCACAATGTTGTAGTAATTAAGATCTTCGCATATTCTTAAAAACTCGAGGGCCGATTCGACCATGCCCAGCGGGGTATCACCGTACCGGCTCATAATTCTGTCGCTCAGCGAACCGTGGTTGGTGCCAATGCGCATGGCCGTGCCATACTCTTTACAGATTTTAACAAGGGGAGTAAACTTTTGGCGAATGCGATCCAGTTCGGCCTGGTAATCCGAATCAGTGTACTCCAGCGTTTCAAAGCGCTTCTTATCGGCATAGTTACCTGGATTAATCCGCACCTTCTCAACAATGCGTGCAGCCAGTTCGGCCGCATTTGGTGTAAAATGAATATCGGCAATTAGCGGAACATGATATCCTCTTCGCTTTAGCTCATTCTTTATCTCCTGAAGATTCTGTGCTTCCTTGATGCTTGGTGCGGTGATGCGAACGTATTCGCAACCGGCATTCACCATCCGGATAACCTGTTCCACTGAGCCAATCGTATCCATGGTATCCACGGTGGTCATGGATTGGATGCGGATGGGATGGTGTGCCCCCAGCGGTACATCGCCTATCTTCACTTCAATGGAATTTCTGCGGCTGTAGCGTACCAGGCTGTTGCAATACTGGCGGGTGGCGGCAATTACGGAGTTCACAAAAAAGCGTTTAATGCAAAATTAACCGTTATGCCGGTGTTTTGTTCAGCAGGGAGAACTTAAAATCAGATATCGCCCAATTGAGGCCGGATGAGGATTTCCTCCACCACGCTGCGGCCCGAGATGGCCCATGCTGCATAAATCATCTCCGCCACATCTTCCACCTTCATAAAACGCTCATCGGGCAGGTTTACCCCCTCCCAGCTTGCCGTTTTGGTAGCCCCCGGCAGAATGGCCGTTACCCGGATGTTGTCGTTCTTTAGCTCCTCCCTTAGGCATTTCGAAAATCCGAGCATGGCAAACTTGGTAATGGCATACGAACCCCCGTTGGCATAGGCTTTTATACTCGCAATAGAACAGATATTAAAAATATGACCGGTTTGGTTCGCCTTCATGGCCGGTACAATTCCGCGCGTTGTATGATAGGCACTGTATAGGTTGGCGTTCATCATGCTTTCGAGGGTTCCTTCCGGTTCGGTTGAAATAGATCCCGGAACAAAATAACCTGCATTATTTACCAGCACATTCACCGGACGGTTTAAACCGGTGATAAATTCGGTAAACGATTTAACCTGGGCCTTATCGGATAGATCGGCTGAGGTGGTAAACACCCTGCTGCCGGCATAGCGCTTTTCAAGGTGTTGTTTCAGATCGATCAATTCCTTCTCCTTCCGCGAACAGGTTGCCGCATCAAAACCATTGGCTAAAAATTTTTCAATTACTGCCCTGCCAATGCCTTTGGTGCCTCCGGTAACCACCACTAACTTCTTCATTTAACCAGGATTAGTATTTTTGGCTATCTTTAGCAAGATAGAGAATTCAATGAAAGAAGTAGGGCGGTACTTTATTTTTTTAGGTAACCTGCTGGTAAACCGCGAATCGTTTAAAACCCATTATAAACTCGTTATTGATGAGTGTGTACTTATCGGCATTGACTCAATATTCCTTTTTGTGCTCGTATCTTCGTTCATGGGCGCGGTATCAACCGTTCAAACTGCGTTTAACCTGGTGGCGCCCTATATTCCCCGTTACGTTATTTCGCAGGTGGTAAGGGAAATGACGGTGCTTGAACTGGCTCCTACGGTTATGGCCATTATTTATGCCGGAAAAGTGGGATCCAGCATGGCCGGCAACCTGGGCACCATGCGGATTACTGAACAAATTGATGCATTGGAAGTAATGGGGATCAATTCAGTAAACTACCTGGTGCTACCGAAGATTGTGGCTTCCATTCTGATGTTCCCCATGCTGGTGATTGTGTCAGGGGTCTGTGCTTTAATGGGAGGTTACCTGGTGGGATTACTCACCGGAATCCTCTCTCCCACCGAATACATTTATGGAATCCGTTACGCGTTTAACCCGTTTACCATCACGTTTGCACTGATCAAATCCATCGCTTTCGGATTTCTGGTTTCATCCATTTCATCGTTTAAGGGATACTTCACCACGGGTGGCGCACTTGAAGTGGGTATTTCCAGTACCAAAGCAGTAACCACCAGCGTGATTGCCATTTTACTGGCCGACTATTTACTCGCTCAACTCCTTCTCTCTCCGGCATGATCGAAATACAAAACATCAGCAAATCGTTTGGCGACCGGAAAATACTTCACGGCATCAGCGGAGTATTCGAGAAAGGAAAACCCAACCTGATTATCGGTTCCAGCGGAACAGGCAAAAGCGTACTGCTGAAGTGCATTGTGGAACTGGTCATACCCGATGAAGGGAAAGTGTTTTTTGACCGGAGAAATTTTACCGACAGCGACCGCACCAAGAAAATTGAAATCAGGCGCGAAATCGGCATGCTCTTCCAGGGAGGCGCCCTGTTTGATTCAAAAAACGTAGAAGAAAATGTACGCTTTCCGCTCGACATGCTGGCCAATATGCCGCGTGACGAAAAACAAGACCGCGTAAACCTGGTGCTGAACCGCGTTGGCCTGAAAGGCGCGAATAAAAAAATGCCCTCTGAACTGAGCGGTGGCATGCGCAAACGCGTGGGCATTGCCCGCGCCATCGTGAACAACCCGCGTTACCTGTTCTGCGATGAACCCAACTCCGGCCTCGACCCGCAAACATCCATCCTCATTGATGAACTCATCCGCGATTTAACGGAGGACTACGATACCACCACAATTGTGGTTACCCACGATATGAATTCCGTGCTGGGTATTGGCGAAAACATTATGTTCCTTTACCAAGGCCACAAACTGTGGGAAGGCAGCAAAACCGACATCACCCACAGCGGGGTAAAAGAACTTGACGATTTTGTCTTTGCCAACAAGGTGATGATTGCGCTGAAAGAATCAGGTAAATAAAAGCCCGCCTTATCTTTTGGGAAGCTGCACATAAAACCGGGTGCCCTGCCCGGCTTCCGATTCGAACCCGATGGCCCCTCCCATCTGCTCCATCCCCTGCCGGGCAATGGCCAGCCCCAACCCGGAGCCCGACTGCTTGGTGCTGAAGTGCGGCTGGAAAATGCGTTCGCGAATGGACTCAGGAATACCTGTTCCGTTATCGGTAACAATAATCAGGTAGTTCTCATTTTTTTGTTCAAGGGTAACCTTTACGGTGATTTTTTCCCCGCTGCGTTCAGCCTGAAGGGCGTTTAATATCAGGTTGGAAATAATGCGGCCCAGCAGTTGCCTGTCGGCCAGGGTATAGGCTTCCGTAAACCGGGTTTCAACTTTTACCTGCCCGGTTTGGTTATGCAAATTGGTTATCTCCGCTAATAACTGCACCAAGTCAACCTGTTCAAATACCGGCTCGGGCATTTTGGCAAACATGCTGAAGGAAGAAGCAATGCCATCGAGGGCATCTACCTGGGCCAACAGCGAGGCAATGGCCTTTTTAAATCCTTCGAATTGATTGTTCTCGTTTACACGCTGCAACTGCTGCAAGGTAAGTTTCATGGGTGTAAGCGGATTTTTAATTTCATGAGCCACTTGTTGCGCCACTTCCCGCCAGGTACGTTCGCGCTGAGTCCGTTCAAGTTCCAACTTGCTTTCGCTGAGCTTGGTCAGCATCTGATTATACTGCCTCACCAGCAGTCCGATTTCATCATCCGCTGGCCATGTAATTGGCTGATTGGAAGTTGTTAAGGATACCCTTCCGAGCTTCTGGCTAATCATAGACAACGGCTGGGTAAGCCAGTTGGAGGCTACCAGCGAAATCAGCAGCAGCAGCAGGAAAACCCCGGTAAAAATGATAAGGATGTTCGCTAAGATGGTAATTTGTGTAGCCTCCACTGAATGGTGCGATTTAAAATACGGAATGGCCAGAATACCTATCAACTTACCTGATGCTCCGCCCACGAGGGCCGAATAGGCGACAAAGTATTTTAATTCACCCACGTGCTCCTGCAATACAAACGAACGTTCCCCTTTTGTAATCCGCTCAAGAGCGCGTGGCGGTATAACAGGTGCCAGTAGTTGGTATTCAAAAATCAGGGGTTGGGTGGTTACTACCAGGTGTCCGTCCGGTGTAAACACATTGGCATCAAGGTTTGCCAGTTTGGCTTGCTGCAAAAACTGGTTTTCAAAGCTACTTGGCAGCAGCTCCTGTTCCGGTGCATTCAGTGTTAACTCACTGGCAAAATTCCGCGACTTGGTAAGGTATTGTTCATTCAGTTGTTGTTGTGCCGACCGGCTGGTCAGGCCCAGGGTGATTATACTCACCGCTATCAGCGGTAGAAAAAATGAAAGATTAAGTAGCAATTGAATGCGTGCCGTTAATGAAAACCGCTTGCCACGAAGGAAATTATAACCGCCAAGTCCGAGCAGGAATAACATGAGAAGCGTAATGCCACAAATCAGCAGGAATGAAAAGTCGGCTACCTGGTACATCAAAGACGGTTTGGGGGCCGATACAACCGCTATACGTCCGTCATCTCCTTCGCGGGCCACATGATGGAACCCCTCGTGAAAAATACCTGCAGTAAATAAATTGGCATTTCCAAAACCGGTAAAGCGGTCGTAGTTATACACTCCGGAGCTGAACAGAATATCCTGCCCTTGGAAAACCGCGTAGCTGTAGGCCTGCGACCGGTACGGGCGCTGAAACCGGTTGTCAACAAGTAATTCGGGGTAAACATTTTCAGGAATCACCTTCCGCATGGAAAGGGTGATAACTAACAAACCGATCGTTACATCTTGCCGGGTTATGCGGATTACCGAAAGGTACCGTACCCCTCCCTCGCCTTGGCGGGGAGCAATGAAATAAATACCCGGGTATTCGGTGCGGGCGGCTTCGGTATTAAAGCGCCCGATCCAGGCCGAAAAATTATCGGATGCCGCCTCATCAAGCGGCTCACCCGTTCCGGAAAAGAGGTACAAATCGATTTTGTACTTGTTGAAGTAGCCTGGTAAAAAAATCTGCCGCACTTTTTGCCGCACGGCATCGCGGCTGATAAACGGGCCGCTAAGCCTGGCCTGGATAAACGCATCGGCAGCAATTTTCTTCGAAGCTTCATCGAGAAGGTATTCGCCAAAGTTATCCCGCTCCAGCAAAAAGGTAGAGGCAAACTGAATCTGGTTATGCACCCGCTCCTGTAACGACAACCACCTTACCGCGATATAAGACACCGATGTACAGGCAAGTATAGCCGTAAGAATATAGCCAAACGTGATGTACCTGAACTGATTTAGCGAGCGATCGAGCCGCAAGGCAACCACTACGCCAACATAACCCAGTGCCACCACCAAAGCGGGGAGGTAGCGTTGCCCGGTAAATTCATTGATCACCACAAAAAGCATCGCACCGGCAAGCATAAATCCGGCCATGTGAAGAACTTGCACCCGCGAAAGTAACCGTAAAAAAATATGGACAAACATAAACGCACTGAGCCACGACAAAAGAACGCAGCCCAGCGCCACCCAGCGCAACCCGGTAAAAGTAACCGACTCGGAAATGTTCAGCGTGATGGCCGAGTTATTATAGATGGTTTGTACCACTACAAACGGAAAGAGCACACCAAACAAGACAGCCGTTGCACTGAAACAAAAAACCAGTGCACGCCATACCGGCTTTTTTTCCAACCTGAATAACCCTTCAAAGCGCGGATAGGTTAAAAAAAGATACAGGCAGAGTATTGTTACTGAAACCGAATTAAACAACAGGTCGCCCAGGTTGGGATTGAAGTAAGACGATGCAAAAAATTTCGGATCAAAGAGCGGGGACGAAACATACCGGGCCGGAAAGCGGCTTCCCAGCATCAGCAGCCGCAGGCCAACCACGCCACACGAAAGAAGTAAAAAACCAACAGCCGGATTGCGGATGTGGTAGCGAAGCAGCCGGAACAGCAACAGGCCGAAGAGGAGTATAGCCACTGTAAAGGCGCTGATGGTAAGCACATCGGCTGCGCCCGCTACACGGGGTGACGATAAGAAACCGACTTTGCACAATAAAATACCTTTGTAATGGATGGGTAGTCCCTGGGGATAAGCCGGTTCAAAAAACTGAATACCGTATGACCCCACCACCGCTGGGTTATCCCAATCCCGCAGGTAATCGTTCTGAATCCGGTAACTTTTGCGGAGTGGAATTACGGCTATCAGGTACTTCTCATCGCTGACGTCATATTTGAGGTAGAGGTAATTTCCAGCCTGGCTTTTAAGGTATTTTATAGGCAATCCCTCCGCCAGGTACCGTATCGGAGGCCAGTGCTCATTGCCCGTCCAGCGGACAATTTCACCTGCATTCACAAGGAAAAAATCCACATTGGGGATAGCCGTGGAAAGGTGAGCGTCAGGATGGACTGCCACCCGTTCAGCAAATTCATGGGCCTGAGCATCAACCTGGCTGAGCAGCCGGTCAATATTTTGCTGAACCGTGCGGACCAGTTGTTCATCATGCTGTTCTTCGCGGGAAGAGAAAAACAATCCGGCAAGGAAACTGCCGGCCATCAAGGCGAACAGCGCAACGGTAAACCTGCTGGTTAAAAACTCTCGCATCCGTTATAGTTAGGAATTTACCGCTGTTCAGGTTAATGGAAAAAAGTCATAAAGCGGAAACGAGCCGGAAGGAAATTACTCCAAAAAACGCTCATCGAAGCGGATACCGCCAAACAGGTACAGGTAAACCATGCGGGAATACCTGTAATTGAACGGTATCAGGAGTACCATCACCGTTATTACCGTTAGGATATACACCCAACTGGGCGGATCGCCCAGTACAAATAGCAGGATACCCACCGCCACGATTACCGCAACGGTGAAGGCATAGCTCACATACATGGCACCCTGATAAAAGCCGGGTTCGGGCTCCAATAACACCCCGCAAACGGGGCAGGATTTATTCATTTGCTGAAACAATAAGATTTTTGAAACGCGATGGGTAAATACATTGCCCCTCCGGCAACGTGGACATTTACCCTGCAGCAGGGCCGCTACTAACCGGTTACCTGGCATTGGTTAGGAATTACGCTGTGCTTCTTTAATCAGCGGTGAAAATAAGGTTTCCTTTTTAAAAGCGCCAGTTCGCTAAGTTGAAAGCCCACGCGTACACTCCATGGCCTTGGGTATATGGCATTACCCGGTTCATGTAGAAGATCATAGGCAGTCGTAACCGTCATCTCCACTTTGGGATGAATCAGGAATTGCCGGCCAAGTCCTGTTAAAAAACTTTCTTCCCATATTCTGGCCGCGGGCTTTTCTGGATTGCTTACACCAACGGAGTTTCCGGCCACTTCCGTGTAGAGAAAGAAGTTCGCTAACACATCATAGCTGGCAAACAGTCTAATCCCGGCTGCTTCAGGTGAAATACCAAGCATGGAGCCATCAAATGTTTTTCTGTACATAGCTCCCAGGCCTGCAACCCAGCGGGTTGATAACCGGTAACCAACAGCAGGAGAAAAATCAACAGAAAAAGGCTTAATGGCGATTACCTGGAAATTAGCCGCCAGGTACAGCCGCTCTTTGAGGGATTTTCCTTCCAATGAAGTCCGTTTTCTGGCCGATGAGAGATCAGTTGAGTTGGGAACTACCGAGAACCTCTTCATTAACCGGTTCATTTTGTTTTGCACACCCTCCATTATTTCCGGATGTTCCGCCAGGTAGTCGGTTGCCAGCGCTTCGGCTTTTCGCCTGGCTTCCGCCTTCAATTGTGCTGAATCGGTCAACACCTCCGCTTGTGGTACATACTCATTTTGCCAGGGTTTGAAATTTTTAATTTGAGTATCATAATCTCTCAATTCACGAATCCCGTGCAGTTTCTCAACCCTGTTTGTGGCCAGTTCAACGGCATTGGATTTAATTACTTCTTTCAAGGTATCAGCGCCTGTGCCCGGTATGTATTTTTGCCTGTAACGTTTAAACTCGTCTGTTAGCCAATCTTTATTCAGCGAATCAGGAAGCAATTGAAACTGGCGGGGGATGGAATCCGGTAACCCGTTCATGTAAACAGAGTCGGGCAATGGTAGAGCAAACACGTGTAAAGCAACAGAATCTAACCCGAAACGCAGGGTATCAGGCATACTCTTGCGCAAAAACCACAGGCTGTCGGCCCGCTTCCTGATTTTTTTAGCTTCTTCATTTAGTTTACGAAGGCTGTCTTTGGCATAATACGTCTTATATTTTTTAAGTTTTTCTTTTGCCGTGCCGGCCTGTTCCACTTTTTGAATGTGTTTTTGTGACAACGGGTTATAGACTGCCAAACCCTGACCATAAACTATCGCCTGAATGAAAACAAATACTATAGCGGGAAATGTTTTCACTTTTAGAATTTGTATGCCAACCCGATTTGTACACTGATTGCGCTAACAGGCCATGAAATACTCTTAAAATCTTGGATTAAATAATACACGCCATCCCAAGACTTTGTAACACGATCATTGAACCTTGCGCGCGTGTGAACATATCCAATAACTGAAAAGATATCCATTTTTTTACCAGCGTTCCACCTGAAGCTGGAGTAGATTGAATAAAAGAACCCCGTTGAATTATCTGACATAACATAAAAATGACCCGTGCCCCTTTTGAACCAATGGTACTCTTCCGGGTAAAAAATTGACGCCACTCCAAGCCTTCCAGCAACTGAAAGGTTATACCTCTTACCGTTATGGATGTCATAGAAGAAACTGCCGGAAAACGCTATCAACCTAAAGGGATCGGATTTTACTCCAAAAATATCCTCTGATCCCGGGGGCCAATAAACATAAAACAACGTATCGGAGTTACGCGGAAAAGAGGCGTATTGTATGGCGCCTCCAACACCCCACCTTGACTTAAGGTAACGGCCATACCCCAATTCAACCTGGTAGCCGGTATTGGCCAGGCCATTGTAATACTCACCCGGCACCACCTTGTCGCTTCCAAAGTTGCCTACAGGAAAAGCAGGCCCGACCGTTAAGTTGATAAAATTTTTAGCCGGCTCCTGGGCACTGGCGTACCCATATACTAACACAAACACCAGGTTTAAACTAAATCGTATAAGACGTTCCATGATACTTTTTCGTTTTCTTTCACCGGATTAGTTGTTAACGGGAATTGTTGAATCTTCAAGATTTCCGCCCAAGCGGAGACGCTGCCCTTCTGCGCACTATATCTTGCATTATACATTACACTTTGCCAGATCAATTTCATTTAATGCCATGTAATTCATCGCAGGATAAAATTCTCCGAAGCGTAGAGTGCTTTACAGGACACTCTGCCAAGACAGTATACTGTTCTAAAATTAGTGGTCACTTTTTTTATACTTTGGCTTCTTGATATCCAATAAATAAAAATTCAATTTATTAAGAGCTATGATTTCATCGGGCACTTCAATCAGAACATTGAAGTGACACAATTGATCCCTTATAAGAAAATATTCTATTCTTCTTATTGATTGAGCGGTCCGTGAATCCCTTTCCTGTTTGTACAAATTCTGAATCAGTGGCTCTTTATTAATGTAGTCTTTAACAATATTGCTCAGCAGAACACTATCCTCATTATTACCAATATAATAATATAAACTCCCTATTTGCATGAGATTGTATGTTTCCATCATTCCATCTTTCAATAATTCTATCTGGTTTCTATGACCCCTCCAGGTGCCTGCAAATCTAGGTCTAGAACGCCACTGTTCAGATTGATTTCTCACTAACAATAAAGAATCTGATCGAAGGTAATAGTAATCTGCAGCCAGACCTTCAAGTAAACACTTAGAAAAGTAAACGGATGGCAGTGAATCACTCCCAGTAAGTAAACAAAAAGATAGCAACAAGTTACTCATTGCGTTCATTAGTTATTTTGGAAAAGGAGATGGATATAATCTTGCTGTAAAAGGAAATGTTACCATTTCATAATATCTGGATCCGTGGTCTAGGAATTCACTTCCAAAAACTCTATTGTCAATCCATGGGTTACCCCGTCCCGCCACTCTATTGAATATTCCGTGTAACGATTCGTGAAATGTGGTCCATTCCCTATAACCGTGCATGATAAAAGATGCGCCATTCATATTAAAACTAGAACCCCTGCCTTGCTTATACATCCATCCAAATTCCGAATTATCGCTATAACCATCATCTTCAATTCCAAGTGTGGCCTTTTTTGTGGCATAGAATCTTGGTGCCAAAGTGAGTCTATCAAGTTTAACATCAGCCTTATTTTGAATCACATCAATAAAACCCCTGGTGTAAGTCCTGCTTGTTCGCTGAGGTTCCAATCGCAGCCACGCAGGCAAAGCTGTTACAAAGTTTAACTTGTTAAACTATACATACAACTTTGTTGGAAGCTATTTTGATGACACAGTTAGTGTAACACACCCGTCCCGTCTTTCAATATTTAGTTCCTTTATAGCTCCCTTACTTCATTCATTATTCTTAAACATTGTATTAATCTTTTCACTGTTTTTTTTTACTTGTGCTTCATTTTCCACATTCTGAATTTTAACATTGTAGTGCCTTCTCGTTTTATAAACGAAGTCCTTTACCTTTATTGCTGGGGTAATATCTCCATCTAAAACATTTGTACTGCCCAATAATGCTAATCTTTTTAGTGAATATAGATTTTTAACAAACCTAATAGAGTCAATTTCCTTACAGTCGATAATTTGTATATTTTCTAACTTAATCAAGTTAGCCAACGTACTTAAATCTTTTATTTTTGGACATAAGTCAAGCGTAATATGGAGAAGGCTATTAAGCTTTTCTAAGCCACATAATGAGGTTAGTTTCTTACAATTACCGAGGAGAAGATATTTTAGTTTTGTTAAATACTCAACACCAAATAATGTCTCTATTGAAGATGTTTTTATTTGTAAGCTATTTAAACCTAATAATGAACTTACTGGAATCAAATCTCGTTCAGAATAATCAATCAAACACATAGAAGTAATATTCTTACAGGATTCCAGTCCGATCACTTTTCCCTTTCGCCATAAAAGGCTTAACTCTTTAAGATTCTCTAGTCCATTTAAATCAATTACTTTAGTTCCAGAAATATTCAATGATAATTGCCTTAATTGTTTCAAATTGCCTAAAAATTGAAAGTCGAAATCACCTACTCCAACAATCTCAAGAGATTCTAGAAAATCATAATCCGCTAAGAATTCTAAATTATCAACTTTCTCCCAGCGTGTATTTATTTTGATGCCGTTCAATTTTCTTTCCATTAAAATTGAGTGAACAAAAGCTTTTGTATATCCTCGCTTAAAAATCAGATTATTTCCAAATTCAGAAATTTCAATTTGCTCACTCATTTATCTTGGTAAATTAAATTGTTTAATCACATCATCAATCATTCTATTATATGTGTCCAATCGTCCCCCCATTGGCAATCGTACATTAATAAGATTCTGGATACCATATTTTTCAGTGATGAGATAGTGTTCATACACCTCTCTTTGAAGTTTTGTTGAACCTTCCATAGAATAATACACTGCATTTTCGAGTTCGCCTTGGGCTAATTTACCACCATTTGCAAAATGTTGGTTCACTCGTTTCAATATATCTTTAGACTGCCCTACATATTGTCCTAATGTTGTACCTAGATAATATACACCTTGTTTTGGTATTTTAACTGCAAGTTGTGCATTTACTTCTATTGTAGCGGGCAGTATTTGATTTGCCTTATATCCTAAATCTGCCAACTCCTTAGCTGTCTGTTTTGAATTTGGTACTACTACATTCCATCTCTTCCATTCACGTAATTGTTTAGCAGCCGTTTCGGCAAAGGCTTCAAGTTCAAATTTTGCAACCCTAAAAGCATCGTGAGCTTTCTTTGCCTTGGATCCACCGAAATAACTGAACCCAAAATCCATGGCAGCAGCTGAAAAATCAGGAGGATGTCCGTTCATTACATCCACAGCAAGATTTCCTCCAGATAAAATCGAAGCACCCGCAAGTGGATTAACCATTGTTACAGCACCAGCAGTAGCGCCTACTGCAAAATATTCTACCGCTTGCCAAGGATTTTGTACTTTATCCCAATTACCCCAAGTATTTGCAATCCCACCAATAAGAGCCGCCCCAACAATATGCCATACTCTACCGTCAGGGTCTATAACCATTAATGGATTATTACCCATTCCTGCAAAAGGTGAAAAATTAGAAAACTTATGGGCCAACGGAACAGTCGAAAAACACCTCCCCAAAACATCATCAAAATTACCTCA
>CAYNIH010000022.1:0-16833 GCA_964397115.1 uncultured Roseivirgaceae bacterium
AAATGTGGATGTGCTTAGCAGGGGCATTCATGGCTCGACTGTCAGTAATGGGTAAAACAGTTCAATACAAATTTAGTTCATTGCGGACTCTTTTCTAAAGCCGTCTTCGGTGGTAGCCACCACGCTGGCCACTACCGTGTCGCCCGTAATGTTTACAATGGTGCGGCACATATCCAGCGGCCGGTCGATGGCGATAATCAGGGCAAGTCCTTCGGGCGAAACCCCGATGGCACCGAGCACAATCACCAAAGTAATCAGTCCGGCACTCGGTACGGCCGCAGCACCGATGGATGACAACGTGGCGGTAAGTACAATGATGAGTTGGTCAACTACGGTTAAATCGTGGCCGAACGCCTGGGCGATAAACACAGCCGACACGGCCTGGTGAATGCTGGTGCCGTCCATATTAATGGTGGCGCCCAGCGGAAGCACAAAGCTGGTGATTTCATCTTTAATGCCGAGATTTTTTTCGGCACACTCCATGGTAACCGGCAAGGTGGCGGCACTGGAGCTGGTGGAAAAAGCCATAATTTGCGCGGGCAATATCCCTTTTTGAAATGTTTTAAACTTGATGTGTGTAAACAGGCGCATGGCCAGCGGGTAAATGACAACCACCATCAGCGCCAGGCTCAGCAATACGGTAAGGGCATAAACGCCCAGTGCACTGAACAATTCAAGCGCTTGTTTCGGGTTATTGCCCGCAACGTCAACAATCAAGGAGGCAAGCAGGGCCAGCACACCAACGGGCGCGTAATGCATCACCATGTCAACAATTTTAAGGATCACTTCGTTGGTGCCGTCAAAAAAACCCTTTACCGGCAGTGCCTTTTGTTCGGGAGCCATGATGAGTGCGATGCCAAACAAAATGGCGAAGAAAATTACCTGGAGCATGTTGCGGTTTGAACTGGCCGCGTCAAAAATGTTATCGGGTACAATGTCAACAATCACCTGAAGCGGTCCCGACTCTTTAAGCTTTTGGGCATCCGAAACTTTGAGGTTGGCATCCTGCGCATACTTGGCCGAAAGTTCAAGCTGTTTTTCTTTCGACAAGAAGTTGCCTGGCTTAATGGTGTTTACGGTAATCAACCCGATGATAATGGCAATTACCGTGGTAATCAGGTACAAGCCCATGGTTTTTCCGCCAATGCGCGACAGTTTCGACATGTCTTTCAGGTTGGAGATGCCGCTGATGAGCGAAACCAGGATGAGCGGAATGGCAATAAGTTTTAGCAGGTTGATGAAGATGGTCCCGAAAGGCTTTACCCAGTCGGTAATAAAAGTGCCCAGATCGGCAAACAGGGAAACTACTCCCAGCACAATGCCAAAAAACATACCGATAAAGATGCGGACGTGAAGCGGAATTTTTTTCATACAAAAAGCAAAACCATATCCGTGCAATTTATGTGTTTGTATTTCGAAATAAACTACCGGTTAAATCATTTTATTTTGTGCTAGCGGCTGGATAGTTGTAATTCGCCTTCCGAGCCGGCAATAACCGTGGCCACGGTGGAGTCACCCGTAATATTTACCACCGTGCGCAGCATATCCAAGGGCCGGTCCACGGCCAAGATAAGCGCCAAGCCGGTGGGGTCAAGCCCAACGGCTTCCAGCACAATAATCAGCATGATGATGCCTGCCCCGGGCACCGCGGCCGCACCAATGGAAGAGAGCACGGCTGTCATCAAAATGGTTAACTGCTGGCTCAGGGTTAAGTCGAGCCCAAAGGCCTGGGCGATAAACACGGCCGATACGCCCTGGTGGATGCTGGTGCCATCCATGTTGATGGTGGCACCAAGCGGCAACACGAAACTGGATATTTCTTCGGAGATGCCCAATCGTTTTTCTGCACAATCAATAGTAACGGGCAGGGTAGCCGCACTTGAACTAGTGGAGAAAGCAAGTACCTGCGCGGGAAGGATGCCTTTTACAAATTTCAGGTAAGGCATTTTTGTAAAGGCTTTGAGAATGAGCGGATAGGAAATAAAAACCATTACCGCCAATCCGAGGATGACATTGAGGCTGTAAACTCCCAACGCTTTTATTAACGGGAGGTCAATATTCAGGCTGGCCAGCAAGGCGAATACGCCAAGCGGTGCAAAGCCCATGATGAGGTCGACAATTTTGAGAATCACTTCATTGGTGCCGTCAAAAAATAATTTTACCGGTTTGATTTTATCGGGTTTTCCGAGGATCATCGCGATGCCAAAAAGGATTGCAAAGAAAATTACTTGGAGCATGTTGGTGTTGTTCGATACCGCTCCGAAAATGTTGTCGGGCACAATATCAACCAGTACCTGCAGCGGGCCCTCGTCTTTTATTTCATGGGCTGAAGAGATGCGGTTGCCAATGTCGGAAGCGTAAGCATTGCTGAGTTCTTCTCTTTTTTCAGGAGTTAAAAATTTTCCGGGCTGAATCAGGTTAACCAGCACCAGGCCAATGGTTACCGCCAACACAGTTGTGGCAAGATAAAGCCCGATGGTTCTTCCGCCAATACGCGAGAGTTTAGAAACATCCGACAAGTTGGAGATGCCGTCAATCAGCGAGAAGATGATGAGTGGGATGGCAATGAGTTTAAGGCTGTTGATGAATATAGTGCCCCACGGCTTTATCCAGTCGGCTGTAAATTCAGCCAAACCAAGCGGGTGGGCGCTAAGCCCCCACACCATACCCAGCGCCATGCCGGTAAGAATTTTTCCGTAAAGGGGAATTTTTGGAAACTTCACAACCTAAAAATAAGAGTATTTGCCAAAGAAGCCGTGTGAATAGAGGGGCAGGCGGTTTTTGCCTACCAGCTGCTGCTGGCACCACCGCCGCCTGAATCGCCACCACCCCAACTTCCACCGCTGTCGCTGGAAGAACTACTGCTATCGGAGGAGGAAGAAGCAACCAACATTGGGATGATGAACCTTTCAACATGGTGGTATCCGCAGTGTAGGCAGGTGCGCTCTTCTTCACCGTATCCCTCCGCGTTGTAGGTGGCGTCTTGAACGGTGCGCTTGGCGCCAAGGTGGTAGGTAAGGTAGCTGCATTTCGGGCAGGTAGCAAATCTTGAAGTTGCGTTTGGATAACGCAAGGAAACAGTTGAGTCGCAGGATGTGCACAGCCATACATCGTGGTCAACCGTACCGGCCTTTTCTTCGGCAAGCTGGCCGGAGAGCATAAATTCATCTTCTTCTTCTTCGGATAGCTTTCGCATTACCGACTGACATTTTTTACAGGTGAGCGGACGATTCCGGTAAGCGTTTCTTTTTTTGCGCCAGGTTTGGTAAACAAAAATCATCGGTATAAAACATACTACGGCTGCGCTGATCCAATACGACTTTTGCCGGTTCAGAAAATTGTACGCATCCTGCTGCCCGTATTCTTTATCGATCGATTCGGCTGCTTTTAACGCCCTGCGATACCTCTCGAAAAACAGAACGACCAACAGGATGTATAGGCCAATTAGAAATAACAAAAATGGTGGTTCAGCAAGGGTGGAAACAATAAAGTATAGTCCAGGCACCACCATGTATAGCAACAGCCATCGTTTTGTTGAAAGCCGAAACGAGGCGGCTAATTGCGCAGGCCGGGTAACCAATCGGCTGATCAAAACAATGATGATAATTATGCTATACACTCCGCCTAATAAAAAATAGAGTCCGCCAATACCGGCTACCGAAGTATCGCGCGCTAGTATTTCTTCCACGGCTTCCGGCTGTTGCAGTATTTCAACAGTGGCGGTGATGCCCTCCAGCATTCCCCGGTTGTAATCACCGTTTTTAAAGTGGGGTACCATGTAGCGCTGCTGGATGCGCTTGCAGGTGGCATCGGTTAAAATGCCTTCAACGCCATAACCGGTATGAAACCGGATGGTGCGCTGATCAAGGATGAATAGGATCAATAATCCGTTGTCGTTGCTGGCCTGGCCGATGCCCCAGTAAACAAATAACCGCTGGGCAAAATCAACGTGTTCTTCAGTGCCGATGGAGGGCAGCATCACCACGGCAACTTGGGCGGTGGCTTTTTTTTCGAGGCCGGATAATAGCTGGTTAATGCGGGCAACAGTGGTATCGTGTATCAGGCGCGATGGGTCGCTTACATAGCTGTTGTTAACCAGCTTGGTGTTGGGCACGGTTTCAACCGTGTACGATTGCGCATAACCTGTACAGCAGGCAGCAGCAAGAACGATAAAACCGTAAACTTTTTTCATTCTGTTTTGGATAACTTGCTAAGAAGCAGAAAATCAACCAGTACCAATGCCGCCATTGCCTCAACAATGGGCACGGCCCTGGGCACTACACACGGATCGTGCCGGCCTTTACCTTGCACAGTTACTTCATTGCCTTCGTTATCAACACTTTGCTGATCCTGCATAATGGTGGCCACCGGCTTAAAGGCTATGTTAAAGTAAATGTCTTCGCCATTGCTGATGCCTCCCTGGATGCCGCCAGAAAAATTGGTTTTAGTTCTGATTCTCCCTTTTTCGTTTACCAATTCGTCATTGTGTTGTGAGCCGCGAAGCACAACCCCCCCGAAACCGCTGCCGTATTCAAAACCTTTTACGGCATTAATGCTCATCATGGCTTTGGCTAACTGGGCATGGAGTTTATCAAATACCGGTTCGCCCAGGCCAACGGGTGTATTTTTGATAATGCATGTAACCACGCCACCAACGGTATCGCGGTTAAGCCTTACTTCATTAATCAGGGCGATCATTTTTTCGGCTGTTGCCGGATCGGGACAGCGCACGATGTTGCCTTCTGTTTTAGTAAGATCAAGTTGGGTGTAAAAAGGCGCTTTGATTTCGCCCACCTGCGAAACATAGGCCTGAATTTCGATGCCTGCCCGGCTAAGCAGTAATTTGGCAACAGCCCCTGCAGCTACCCGTGCAGCCGTTTCACGTGCCGAACTTCTGCCGCCACCCCTGTAATCTCGTACCCCATATTTCACCTGGTAGGTATAATCGGCATGGGAGGGCCGAAATGTTTTTTCAAGGTGGCTGTAATCTTTGCTGCGTTGATCTGTATTTTCGATAACCAAGGCAATGGGTGCACCGGTTGTTTTTCCTTCAAATACGCCCGAAAGAATCTGAAAGTGGTCATCCTCTTTTCGTTGGGTGGTGATGGTTGACTGGCCGGGCTTTCTGCGGTTCAGTTCCGACTGGATAAATGTTTCATCAATTTCCAATCCGGCCGGGCAACCGTCAATAACCACTCCGATGGCCGGGCCGTGCGATTCGCCAAAGGTGGTTATCCGAAATAAGGAGCCAAAGGTGTTCATTTATTCAAGGTTCGAAATTCAGGATTCAGGGTTTAAGGTTCTCCGAGTTAAAGGTAACTAAAACAACAGTTTTAATCCGAGATCTGAAATCCGTACCTGGCATGAGAAGTTTTTGAATTACTTCCTGAAGACAAGGTAAGTGGATCCGGCCAGTATCAACAGGGCAAAAATCGTCATACTCCATTTCGGCCAGTCTGCATCCGCCATCGTTTTCAAGGAATTGTCGGCTGTATGAATTTTGTCGTAAAACGAACCGCCATCAACCGATTCAATGGCTTCATTTTTCAGGCTTTCACCTTCAACCTGCACGGTGGTTTGAGCCCTCAGGGTATCGTATTGTTTTTTGTTGGGATTAAAATAAATCCATCGGAAATAGTCGCCCAGGTTAAAATTTCCCGGCTCTTTTGGAATGATGTAATAGGTAAATGTTTTTGTTCCGGTTACCCGGCTGCCATCCCGGGTAATAGTTTGTTTTATGTTAGGTTCGTAAAAATCAAAATAAGAATTTGATTCGGCAGCCGGTTTTGAAATGCCTGAGATATTGCCCTCTCCGTAAATAGAAAAGTGGTAGGTAAGGCTTTTACCGGTTTGCAACTGTTCAGAACTGATTTTTTCTTCCAGTTTATAGTCGCCTACGGCTACCTGGTCGCGAAGCGGGTGAGGCGGCAGTTCCTTCACCAAAACCGTTTTGGGTTTACTGTAAAAGGTTTTGAAAGCTTCTTGCCGGTTTTGGCCGAAGAAAGAAGGATTTTTAGCTACCTTATATTTAATCATCTCGAGGGGCACGCTGGGAAAGTGGATGGGCTCGGAGTTGAGCGGATAGTAGGTAGCCTGATATATTTTGTATTGAGTATAGCCTTTGCCATTCAGTTCAACATGGTTTCCTTCTATATTTTCGATTGAAAAATTTTCTTCCCAGCAATTCTGTGGTTTTATTTTCTTCACAATTTCCGAAACCTGCTTGCTTATCTGGTACCAGTAAAGAGGTGCTTGGTTAGCTTCGGCCACATAAAAAGCGAGGGTTGCATTAAATCCTTCGCCTACATATACTTCATCCTTGTCGGTAGATAAGCCGAAAAAGGCATCTTCTTTTATATCAATAAATTCGGTAGGTGTGATGTCGTCATCACGGTCAAAAAAACTTCTGAACGGGTCGCGCTGCTGAACCGGAGGGCCAATGGTTACCCGCTTGCCGGGAGAGGAGACTACCTGATCGTTCACGGTCATTTTAAACGGAGGCACAATGACCACACCCTGTTTAAGCGGGGCGTAGGTCATGATTACGCTTTGCGAAGAGGACACCTGTCCGTTTACAATGTTGGTTTGTGAAGAGGTTGACTGGCCACGCTTTCGGAAGCCCTGTATTTCAGGAAAGTTGTCGAAACTCTTCAGGCGATCGTTTTGTATTGTAACGGTTATCGTCCAAGCCTGGTTTTCGCCTATTTCGTCCGGGCCTAAAATAATCTGGATGTTCTGTGCGGTTGCGCCATCAACCAGAAAAATAACCCACAGCAATGTGGTAAATAAAAATCGCAGTAATATCAATCTCCGTACCAGTTTTTCCGTTACAAAACTAAAAATGTTCTTTCAGTTGAAACTACCGGTTGTTAAATTTAACTGTTTTAACAGCAAAGTCTGTTTTTTTAGTTTTTGTCAACCTATTAAAAACCTGCTTACATGCTGAATTACTTCAAGTCTATACTCACGAAGGTGAGTTTTGATGCCCGGCTCTTTGAGAAAGAGTTGCGTAAGGCCCTGAAAGTTTTAATTCAGGAAGAAGTACAGGAACTCAAACGCTGGTGTTATGCCCGGTTTGGGAAACAACACGAAGCAATCCTAAACCGATGTTTCGTGGTAGCGTAAATCCAAAAGTTAACGGGTCCCTCCTCGAAAAGGAGGGACTTCTATTTATGATAAAACGGGTACCCAGGGAAGCGATGATTTGGCTTATTGCATTGGGGGTGCTGGCGGCTGTAACACCAGGTAACGTTCATTTCACGCTTTGTCCCCTTGCCAATATGGGTTTAAAGTTTTGTCCGGGCTGCGGATTGGGCAAGTCGATCACCTTTTTGTTTCATGGTGAAATAAGCAAGGCGTGGCAGGCGCATCCATTAGGAATTTTTGCCGTAATTGTCCTATCTTATCGCATTGTTTCACTTACTCTTAAATCTTACAACTTATGGCCAAGGTAACGGATGTGCTCCCCGAATTAGCCGGTGAAGAAATGGTTTATGTTCAAAACCTGATTAAAGATTGGGCCGATGAAAAGGCCCGGAATTTTGCCAACGTTTACCGCACCCGCAGGCGCGATCCGCAAATGATTTTGATCTTAACCATTATCGGCTTTTTGGGCATTGCGGGCGTTCAGCGATTTATTACTGACCAGATAGGTATGGGGCTCCTTTACTTCTTTACGGCCGGCTTGTGCTTTATCGGAACAATTATTGATTTGGTTAATTACCAAAAACTTGCCTTTGAGTACAATCAGAAAAAAGCAAATGAAGTGGCCATGATTATTAACTGAGCACCGCTTTCACCAGTCCGTCAGGGCTTTCGTTAAAACAAAGTTAATGTTGCGTTTCAGGCCGTTAAAACTTGCGCGCTTCACCGCTGATTTTTTAAATACCTTTTTAAATACGTCTTCAGTCAGTTCCTTCCAGTCGCTGGCCGACATTTTTTTCAGATCGGAATGAGGTGTAAAACGAGGCTCCTGGTGAGGACGTGAAAACCGATTCCACGGGCATACCTCCTGGCAGATGTCACAGCCGAAAATCCAGTTTTCAAATTTTCCCTTAACCTCCTCTGGTATTTCATCCTTCAGTTCAATGGTGAAGTAGGAAATGCACTTGCTACCATCTACTACATAGGGCTGAGGAATAGCCGCTGTGGGGCAGGCATCCATGCAGGCAGTGCAAGTGCCACAATAATCATTAATGGGGCCATCGTATTCCAATTCCAAATCAATGATCAGTTCTGCAAGAAAGAAAAAACTACCCATCGAACGGTTTAACAAAAGAGAATTCTTGCCAATCCATCCGGCACCCGATTTTTTCCCCCAGGCACGTTCCATTACGGGAGCGGAGTCAACAAAAGCTCTACCCTGAATTTCACCTACTTCCTGTTGAATCCGCTGAAGGAATTCTTTCAGTTTATCCTTAATTACAATATGATAATCTTCTCCGTAAGCATAGCGGGCAATCTTAAAATTATTGCCTTTTGGCAACTCGCTTTGGGGATAATAGTTATAAATAAGGCTGACAACCGACTTCGCTCCCGGCACAAGCTTGGTGGGGTCCAGGCGTTTGTCAAAATGATTTTCCAGGTAGCTCATCTTTCCGTGGTAACCGCGTTTTAACCACTCTTCAAGGCGGGGTGCTTCATCCTCCAGGAATTCAGCTTTTGAAATGCCGCAATAGCTAAAGCCGAACTCACGGGCTGTTTGTTTGATGAACCGGGTATGTTGCCTGATGGGTTGCATGCGCTCTCCTTTTTTTAATAATTGGCTGGAGGGAGCGGTTCAATCAAATAACCCCGGTCCGTTACTGCGTGGAGGATTAATTTTCAGATGCTTGTAGGCGAGTTCAGTTACCTCGCGTCCGCGCGAAGTCCGTTTAATGTATCCTTCCTGTATTAAGAAGGGTTCATACACTTCTTCAATAGTTTCGGCTTCTTCGCCTACTGCAGTGGCTATGGTAGAGATACCTACCGGTCCGCCTTTAAATTTTTCGATGATGGTTAACAAAATCCGGTTGTCCATTTCATCCAAGCCGTTTTCATCCACATCCAGGGCCTTCAATGCCAGTTGGGCAATGGCCAGGGTAATGGTGCCATCTCCTTTAATCTGGGCAAAGTCGCGTGTTCTGCGCAGCAGGTTATTGGCAATGCGCGGAGTGCCGCGGCTTCTGCGGGCGATTTCAAATGCGGCTTCCTTTTCAATCGGGGCATTCAGGATTCCTGCCGAACGCTTGATGATTTTTGTGAGCAGCGAAGCATCGTAATACTCCAACCGGGCATTAATGCCGAACCGGGCCCGAAGGGGCGAAGTAAGCAAACCTGCCCGTGTGGTGGCACCAATGAGCGTAAAGGGATTGAGGCTAATCTGGATAGAACGTGCATTGGGACCGGAGTCGAGCAGGATATCAATCTTAAAATCCTCCATGGCCGAATAAAGATATTCTTCCACTACCGGGTTAAGACGGTGAATTTCATCAATGAACAATACATCGTTGGGTTCCAGGTTAGTGAGCAGTCCGGCCAGGTCGCCCGGTTTATCGAGCACCGGACCGGAGGTGATTTTAATAGCTGAACCCAACTCGTTGGCAATAATGTAGGAGAGCGTGGTTTTGCCTAATCCCGGGGGCCCATGCAGCAACACGTGGTCAAGCGATTCGCCCCGCTGTTTGGCGGCCTGTACAAACACTTTGATGTTTTCAACCGTTTTTTGCTGTCCCGTAAAATCCGAGAAGGTAAGCGGGCGCAAGGCTTTTTCAATTTCCTTGTCTGCTGCTGTTAACGAGTCGCGGTCGCCTTTCAGGTAATCTTCACGCATGGGATAAGTTTTACAAAAGTAAGGAATTATGCACTCCCCTATTCAGCAACATTGTTGCATTAGCCTAATTCGACTACTTTTGCTCGCTGTTATGACCAACCGCTCCAAAAATATTCTCTATACCGTAATCCTTTTAGTGAGCGTATTTGCTGTTTACCAGTACCGTAAACATTCGCAACGCCCGGTAGTTATCGAAGGAAAAACCATGGGTACCACCTACCACATTACCTATTTTGATGCTCAACGCAGGGATTTTAAGCTGCAGGTGGATTCTGTTCTTGATCGGGTTAACCAGAGCATCAATACCTATTGGCCGCAGTCAGAAGTAACCCGCTTTAATAAAGGATCCGGATCATTGAAGTTTGAACTCCCTTACCTGCGCCAACTCCTGGAGCGCTCGCGCGAAATGGTTGCCGCCTCGGCAGGCGCATTTGACCCTACCGTGATGCCCCTGGTAAATGCCTGGGGTTTTGGGCCTGCCGAGCCGCTTAACCCCGATAACCTCGCAATCGATTCTATTCGTGAGTTTGTGGGGTTTGAAAAAATACTGTTCAATGATGACAGTGTTTGGAAAACTGACGCCCGGACTCAGCTTGATTTTGGCGGTATAGGCCAGGGCTATGGAGCCGATGTGGTTGCCGATTTTCTGAAAAGCAAAGGCATTACCGACATGCTCGTGGAAATAGGAGGAGAAGGAATGGCCGTGGGCCGCAACCGTCAAAGCGGTAAGCCCTGGGAAATTGGTATACTCGATCCGAACTCAACACCCGGGCATCGATTTTTCAAAGCGTATGTTGCACTGGAAGACAAATCATTCACCACATCCGGAAACTACTTTAATTACCGGGAGATAAACGGCAAAAAATTTTCGCACACCATTGATCCCCACACGGGCTACCCCGTAAACAACCCGTTACTTAGTGTATCGGTTTTTTCTGCCGATGCCACTTCGGCCGATGGGTGGGCTACTGCACTGATGGTGATGGGACTTGACAAAGCGAAAACTTTGCTTCAAGCCCAATCAGGACTTGAGGCGATATTGATGTATTCGGGTGAGAATGGCTCGATTGAGCTCTTTATTACACCCGGTATAAAAAATGTTGTCACCATAAAGCAATAGCATGTTCTTGAAACTAGCTGTACTGTTTTTTACCCCCCTGCTTGCAGGCTTGCTGGTTTATTTTTTGCCCGAAAGCCGGCACCGGAATTACAGGCTGCTGCTGGTATTTGCCGGATCGTATTTATTTGGTATTACCGTAGTGCACATTTTACCGGAACTTTACCGGAACAGCGAAAGGGTAGAGTTGATCGGCTTATTTGTGCTGGCCGGGTTCTTTTTACAACAGCTGCTGGAATACCTAACTTCCGGGGTTGAGCATGGTCATATCCATGCTCCTCATCAGGGCCATGTCCATCACCACCAGCAGGTGTCGGCCATTGTTTTGTTGCTGGCCCTATGTGTGCACGCATTTCTTGAAGGAGCCATGCTGGCACAACCGGCAACCATGGGTTTTCAATATGATGTTAACGCCATATTGTTGGGCATTGCCCTGCACCGGGCACCTGCGGCCTTTGCATTAATGACGGTACTCTCCTTTCAACTTCATGCCAGGCGAAAGGCAGTACCCTACCTGGCTGTGTTTTCTGTTGCCGCACCCGTTGGACTGCTTATCAGCACGTACCTGTCGGAAGCTGAAGTGCTCACGGCCTCCGGCCTCACCTTTTTGTATGCGCTGGTGAGCGGAAATTTTCTCCACATTTCAACTACCATTGTCTTTGAGAGCAGTCCCGAACACCACTTTAATGCCCTTAAGCTGGCTGTAGCCATTTTGGGTGCACTGGCGGCTGTAGCCGTTGAGTATATGTTGTAAAATCTCCTTTTCATTCCTTCTTCTGCAACAGGTGGGGAACAGTGAACCCGGCAAAGCGCGTAATGTATGCCCGGGCAGTTGGTTTTTTGTAAAAACAACAGGATTTTAGCTGAGTTAATTAACCGCTATGCACATTATCCGGTCGGTTGAAAATTACCAGCAGCAGTACAAAAAAAGTGTGGATTCGCCAGAGACGTTCTGGGCGGAAGTGGCAGAAAGTTTTTTGTGGCGCAAAAAATGGGACAAGGTGCTGGAATGGGATTTTTACAGGCCCGAAGTAAAATGGTTTATTAACGGAAAGCTGAACATTACCGAAAATTGCCTGGACCGCCACCTGAGGAGCAGGGCCGACCAAACAGCCATTATCTGGGAGCCCAACAATCCGCAGCATGAAGCGAGGCACATTACCTACCGCGAATTATTCAGCAATGTTTGTCGCGTAGCCAACATGCTCAAAGCCCACGGTGTAACCAAAGGCGACAGGGTGTGCATTTATATGCCGATGATTCCTGAAACGGCTTATGCCATGCTGGCCTGTGCCCGAATAGGTGCGGTGCATTCGGTGGTTTTTGCCGGATTCTCGGCCGGTTCGCTTATTGACCGGATCAACGATGCGGGGTGCAAACTGGTGATTACTGCTGATGGCGCCTACCGCGGAGATAAAACCATTAACCTGAAAAGTACTGTAGACGAGGCCCTTGAAAAATGCCCTACCGTTGAAACGGTACTTGTGGCTGAACGGATAAACACCAAACCGTCACTTAAGCCGGGGCGCGATTTTTGGTGGAACGAAGAGATTACCAGGGTGACGGACACCTGCCCGGCCGAAGCAATGGATTCGGAAGACCTGTTTTTTATACTGTACACCTCCGGATCAACGGGTAAACCCAAAGGAATGGTACATACCTGCGGAGGGTACATGGTGTACACGCATTATACCTTCCTTACGGCCTTTCAATATACCGAAGGCCAGGTTTACTGGTGTACCGCGGATGTAGGCTGGATAACCGGCCACTCGTACATTATTTACGGGCCGCTTTCGGCCGGTGCGATAACCGTCATGTTTGAAGGCATACCTTCCTGGCCCGATTGGGGAAGGTTCTGGCGCGTGGTGGAAAAGCACAAGGTGAATATTTTTTATACAGCACCCACCGCTATCCGGTCGCTCGAAAAAGCGCCACTCCATTTTGTTAAGCAACATGAATTAAGTTCGCTTAACGTAATCGGAACGGTAGGCGAACCCATTAATGAAGAAGCCTGGCACTGGTACCATGAACACATTGGGCAAAAACGCTGTCCGGTTGTTGACACCTGGTGGCAAACCGAAACAGGCGGTTTCATGATTTCGCCCATAGCCTATGTTACCGAATTAAAACCGGCTTTCGCCACCTTGCCCCTTCCCGGGGTTCAGCCGGTAGTTATGGATGAAAACGGCAAGGAGCTTATAGGAAATGGTGTGGAAGGCCGGCTGGCCATTAAGTTTCCCTGGCCATCTATGGCTCGCACCATTTATGGTAATCACCAACGGTTTAAAGAAACTTATTTCTCCGCCTTTCCCGGAAAGTATTTTACCGGTGATGGCTGCAGGCGCGATGCGAAGGGGTATTACCGGATAACCGGCCGGGTAGATGATGTGATCATTGTTTCGGGTCATAACCTGGGAACGGCTGAAATAGAAAGCGCCATTGATGAACATCCTGCCGTATGCGAATCGGCCGTGGTGGGTTACCCGCACGAAATTAAAGGCCAAGGCATTTATGCGTTTGTTATCTGCTATGATAAGCCTGAGGAGGAAGTGAAGCTGCGAAGCGAAATAAATGAAACGGTGGCCAGGATTATCGGCCCCATTGCCAGGCCCGATAAGATTCAATTTGTAAGCGGCCTCCCCAAAACGCGATCGGGTAAAATAATGCGCAGGATTTTGCGTAAAGTAGCCGAAGGCGAGGCCGCTGATCTCGGAGACGTAACCACCCTTCTTGATCCGGGTGTTGTTCAGGAAATAATTCAAGGAGTCATCCGCTAATCCACGTCAGGCTGATCAATTAAATTAATTTCTGATCTTTATCATTTTTCAGGTTTCGAAAGAAGTACAGATTGGCGTGAGGTTGGAACAGTGAAAAGATCCCTTTTTTCATCACAAAAAATGACACGCGAAATGGTGTCACGGCAGCTCTGCGAGTTGGTAAGAGAAATGGAGGAAGCCGAATCCCGATTTGCACCTTCACTGAGTACTCTTCATGAAAATTTCCGGTTAAGTGGTCTTAATCTCATTCATTAGCTGGTGTTAAGAAGCAATGAGATTCGGGAAACACAAGAATACCTGCATCACCTGGGCCTGTCTTCTCTGACGACCTCAGAAAGCCATACGCTCAGTCAGGTAAACCATGTACTTAGCTGGCTGGATTCTTACTCAGGCAAGCAAAAGGGAGTTATTTGCGATTTTGAGACTGTCTCAAAGTTAAGGTTAATTCATGCCGAGCAATTGGTAGGAAAATTTCCGATTCAGGATCGTCCGCATATTATGGTAACTTTTTCTTCTGAATTCATGCAGAACAGAATGTTGGTTGAAGAAATGCTAAATGCGGTTAGGTCGGTTGCGCGCATTAACGACTAAGCGAAATTCAAGAAGAAATTTTGTGGATAGGTGAAGCCGCTCATGTTCCGATTATCTGGGCTACGCAAGTATTGGAAACGCTTACAAAAACCGGTTATGCTACCCGTTCTGAAATTACCGATGCGGCCATGGGGGTTAGGTCGGAGTGCGTAATGTTAAACAAGGGTAGGCACATAACTAAGTCAATAAAAATGCTGGATGATATACTTATTCGCCAGTTAGGTCATATTAATAAGAAACGTTACATCATGCGGCCGTTGGGCATTGCCCGATCATTCATCTATTAAGTGGCATGAGATAATGGTAATTATTTTGTAAAGTTGTAGTTGAAAGCCTCTTAATTTGCATTTTTACTCATAATAACTTATGGAAATAACAGGTGTAGTAATAAATATTTTACCTCTCCAAACCGGCCAGGGGAAAAACGGAGTATGGAAGAAGCAGGAATTTATTGTGGAAACACCCGGACAGTATCCCAAGAAGGTTTGCATGTCGTTGTGGGGTGAGAAGGTAGATGAAATAAAGATTGCTGTTAACGATACCATCACCGCTTCGGTAAACATCGAAAGCCGTGAGTACAACGGCCGGTGGTACACCGATGTTCGCGCGTGGAAGGTGATAAAGCAGAACAACGTTTCGGCTTCTTCGGCTGATGCCCCCTTGCCGCAAGAACCTTTTATTGCCGATGCAGGCGCAACGGATGACTTGCCGTTTTAAATACTAATTGCTGTTTTTTGCCTGATGGTTGAGATAGGCTTATCCAGAAGAGTATGGGCCTATCAGAAAATTATGGCTTGTCTCAGCCGGCTTAACCTGCGTTAAGCCTGCCCGAAAGAAATTCCTCTAACCGCATCAACAGGTGAAACTGGTTGTTGCTACGGTGAAAATTCTGCTCAGGGTAAGCCACTTTGTAGTAGGTATCTCCGCTTAAGTAATCGGTGGTAAAGCGCAGGCACTGCATGTACACCATCACCAAACCTGCGTGATGGATAAACCGGGCTTCTGTTTCCGTAAAGGTATCGCCCAGGCCATCCAGGTACCCGTCTATCAAAGCATCATAAAACGGTTGCCTGATTTGCAGGCTGGTTACCTGGGGGTCACTTTCATCAACCGAACCCGCGACACTTCGAATCAGGTCACCGATATCGGAGAAAAAATACCCGGGCATTACCGTATCCAAATCAATCGGACATATCGGGTTTTTGGTTTTTAAATCAAACAGAATATTGCTCACCTTGCAATCGTGGTGCATGATGCGCAGTTTAAACTGAGGGTTTTCAGTAAGCGCCTTGTAAAAATCAACCAGCCACGACCTGGTTTGCAAGCCTTCAACAATTGACTTTGCGCGGACAATCCGTTCAGGGGGTGCAAGGGGAATGGCTTTTTGAAACTGTTCAAAACGCAAGGCCAGGTTATGAAAGCCCTGGATAACCACTTCCGTTTTACAGGCATTCAGGCCGGCCAGCGCCTGCGAAAACTCACCAAAACAACGGGCGACTTTGTAGGCCTGTTCGGGCAACATGTTGCCGGTTTCGGTATAGGAATTTTGAATGTATTGCGTTGCCCGCCATACCCGGTTGCCCTTATCGGTAAATAAAAATTCGCCATGGGTTGTTGGAACGGGTGCGGGTATATTCACCGAAGGATTTCCTTTCAGGTAATCGTGCAACTGGATGTAATTGTGGATAATTTTCTCCGGTTCGGTAAATACCGATGTGTTAATTTGCTGAAGCACAATGGCCCGGTTGCCTTCGGAAAGCTTGTAGGTATTGTGTATTAACCCCGAGGTAAGCAGTTCGGCTTCCGGTTGGTTAAACCCGAAGGCTGCTGCCGCGTAGCGGATGGAATGTTCGTTCATTCAATAGTCATCGGTTAATGCGAAGTCGTTCTTACGGTACATCCACCGGCCACTGGTGAAATCAGGAAATTCAACTGTTTCATTGCCCAATTCAATACTTTTTTCACTCAGCGGGGTTATTGCGCTCCAGGCCGCGGCATCATAAACGTCCATGGGTGTTGGTGTACCACGTTTTATGGATTCAACAAATGCGTGCAAAACAAAGAAATCCATGCCGCCATGCCCTGCTCCTTCTGCGTCTTTTGTCCACCGCTGCCAAAGCGGGTGATCGTATTTATCCAGATAGGGCTTGGCGTCTTCCCAGCGGTGCGGCTGCGGGCTGGTTCCTTCAATGTAAATGGATTTATTTACATCCATCCATATGCCACGGGTGCCTTGCACCCGAAAGCCAAGCGAATAGGGACGGGGCAGGTTGGTATCGTGCTGCAGCAAAATGGTCTCCCCGTTGGCGCACCGGAGTTGCGTGCTAACTACATCGCCAAGTTTAAATTCAATTTTAGCGTTGGGATGACTTTCGCCACCGTTCTTCACAATGTATTCATGCAATCCCCGGGCTTTTGAGGCGAACGAGTTAAGCGAGAGAAACCGGTTGCCCCGGTTGATGCTGATTAGTTCGGCCAATGGCCCTATTCCATGTGTGGGATAAAGGTCACCATTGCGGTAAACGGAATGGTGTGTT
>CAYNIH010000022.1:16843-18418 GCA_964397115.1 uncultured Roseivirgaceae bacterium
TGTTTGGTGCGCCATTTGGCCTCGGAAAATCCTTTTTCGCCAAACTCTACCCCGCCACCGTATGGATTCGTGCCATCGTTGAATTTCACCTCGCGCAGGTCGTGTTGGTAGCCACCCTGCAGGTGGATCAGTTCACCGAACAACCCTTGCCGCACCATGTTGAGTATGGCCATAACATCCCTGCGGTAACAAACATTTTCGAGCATCATTACCTGGGCGCGGTATTTTTCTGCAGCCTTTACCACATCCCAGTGATCTTGCAAGGTGATGCCCAGCACCACTTCGGTGCCCACGTATTTTATTCCCGCCTCCAGGCTCCCGATAATCATTGGTGCGTGCCACTCCCACGGGGTAGAAATGATGACTCCGTCAAGGTCTTTCAGTTCGAGCATGTTTCGCCAGGCGTTCACATCGCCTTTATAAATTTTGGGCATGGGCTTACCTGATTTTTTGATCAGGTTAGCGGAGGCCTCCAGCATGCGGTCATTGATGTCGCAGATAGCCACTACTTCGGTATCTTTTCTGCGAAGGGCCAGGTCCAGGTGGTTTTGTCCGCGCAGGCCTACGCCAATAAAGCCGAGGCGCACATTCCGGTTTTGTCCGTATAAGGTTATTGTAGGCAGTAAGGAAATGGCGGCAGTAGCCAGGCCGGTGTTTTTTACAAAGTTTCTCCGGTTCATAATCTCGGGTTGAATACGAAAAATAGGAATAAAAAAAGAACCCTGACGGGCGAAGTCAGGGTTCGGGCATTGAGTTCATCGTTCGGTTAACTGCCACATGCTTCGCAGGCATCCGGGTTATCCAACGAACAGGCCATGTCGGCTTTCTTTTGCTCATAGTCAGCCACCGGCTCGTAGCTAATGGCTTGTTGTACCTGAGCAGTTACCAAAGGTGTTTCTACCGGCACAGCGGTAACGGCCGGCTTTTCAATGGCCGATTTATCGAGTGTAAACTTAATGGCATCGGCAGCAGCGGTTGAGCGCAGGTAGTACATGCCGGTTTTCAATCCTTTCTTCCAGGCATAAAAGTGCATGGAAGTAAGTTTGCCGAAGTTCGGGTCTTTCAGGTGAATGTTGAGGCTTTGCGATTGGCAGATATACGCTCCACGGTCGGCCGACATGTCAATAATGGCTTTCTGCGAAATCTCCCAAACGGTTTTGTAGATGTCTTTGATGTTCTGCGGAATCTCCGGAATGGGCTGAACCGAGCCGTTGGTGGCAATCAGCTTTTGCCGCATGGTTTCATTCCACAGTCCCAGGTCAATCAAATCTTTCATCAGGTGCTTATTGGCAATGATGAATTCACCGGAGAGTGTTCTGCGGGTGTAGATGTTTGAGGTGTAGGGCTCGAAGCACTCGTTGTTGCCCAGGATCTGAGAGGTAGAAGCCGTGGGCATGGGGGCCAGTAGCAAGGAGTTCCGCACCCCGTGTTTCTTCACCTCCTGCTTGAGTTGTTCCCAGTTCCAGCGGCCGCTCTTCGGAGTAACGCCCCACATGTCGAACTGGAAGATACCTTTTGAAACCGGTGAGCCTTTGAAGCTTTCGTAAGGGCCGTGTTGCTTGGCAAGTTCCATAG
>CAYNIH010000023.1:0-18349 GCA_964397115.1 uncultured Roseivirgaceae bacterium
GTTAAAGGCATCGGTTTTATCGAACTTACCCAGCAGGATGTCATCCGCCATAAGCTCGTGCGGGATATCATTGAAGCCTATGCAGCAGGCCACGCCAACAAAAGCCAACCTTCCCTATAACCCCGTTTTTGAAAACCCTTTTCAAAAACATACCCTTCTGGCTTAACAACTATTCATTAACTTTTCACCATGTTCCAATGGGTGCCATACGCCTTTGTGCGAATTGTTTTCTTTTTCATAGCCGGAATTCTTACCGGCATTTACTGGCCCCTACTGGATGAATACCACGCAGGCATCAGCCTGATGGTGTTGGTCGGATTATATTTTTTCCTCACCCGCTGGAGTAAAATCAATCCGGGGGCGGTGGGGCTCCTTGCCGTTTTCATGGCCGGCTATTGCAACCTGCTTTTCAAATCAGAATCGAGGGATGCTTCTCATTTTTTGCAGGTGCAAAATTCTATTGCTGCATATAAAGCTGAACTTACCGAACCTGCCGAAGAAAAAACCGGCTCATGGAAAGCCATTGCCCGCATTACAGCCGTAGCAGACGAAACCGGTGTGTGGCAGCGGGTTTCTGGCCGCGTGCTGCTCTATTTTTCAAAAGCTGATTTCACCCGGCCATACCGTTATGGCGATGTGTTGCTGATACATGGCGCGCCAGTGGCCATTGCTCCTCCGGCCAACCCGGGAGAATTTGATTACAAAAAGTTTTTAGGTTACCGTAACATTTACCACCAGCACTATTTACGAAGGAACGCTGTTCTCCATTTCGATTCAACCGGTGGTAACCGGATTGCCCGGTACGCTTACCAGGTGCGCGAACAGGCCACTAAGGTATTTGCTGCTCATCTTGACGGGCAACAGCAGCAAGCTATTGCTTTGGCATTAATCCTTGGAGTTAAAGAAGGCCTCGATAACGAACTTACCCAGGCCTATGCAGCTTCAGGAGCTATGCATGTACTGGCGGTAAGCGGCCTGCACGTAGGCATTATGTATATGGTGATGCTGGTTGTACTGAAGCCGTTGACCCGCACCCAAAAAGGAAAGTGGGTACTGGCTTTTATTAGTATAGTAATGTTGTGGGGATATGCGTTAATTACCGGCTTCTCCCCTTCCGTTCTCCGGGCAGTAACTATGTTTTCGTTTGTGGCGCTGGCCCGGCCGCTGAATTACCGCACCAATATTTACAACATCCTGGCGGTATCGGCATTTGTGCTGCTTCTTGCTAATCCCTACCTGATCATGTCGGTGGGTTTTCAACTTTCGTTTATGGCCGTACTCGGCATTGTGTACCTGCAACCCGGCTTGTACCGGGTTTGGAACCCAAAAAATTTAATCTTGGATAAGGTGTGGCAAATTACCTGTGTTTCGCTGGCAGCGCAACTTGCCACGTTCGCGTTAGGCATCCTGTACTTTTATCAGTTTCCTGTATACTTCCTGTTTTCTAATCTTTTTGTGATACCCGGTGCTACAATCATCCTAATCGGAGGCATCCTGTTGCTGGCTGTCAGTCCGGTAACGGAAATTGCCAACCTGGTTGGTATGGTGCTCACCTGGCTTATCGAGACAATCAACGCTATTGTGTTTACGGTAGAGCAGATGCCATTCAGTTTACTGGAGCCTCTTTACATCTCCACTCCGCAATGTTGGCTTCTTATTTTTATTATTCTTTTTGGTATCCTGCTGCTACGAAACCGAAAATTTTATTTTGCAGTGGCCGCAGCCTTTGCTGCTTTTGCTTTCGGAGCAATACAATGGCACCGTCACCTTAACGAAATAAAACCTGCCAAGGTGGTTGTGTACAACATTGCCGGGGCAAGCGCAGTAGAATTTACCTGCAACGGCAAATCGCGATTTTTTGGTGACCCTACGTTAATCACAAACCCGGAACGCATTCGTTTTCATGTGAGACCTAACCGGATGATCAGTGGTATCTATCACACTACTGTAAACGATTCTTCCGTGGTAAAACCGCTAACCGCCAATACAGCCGTGTGCTGGTGGCTTGAAAACCTAGTCGTGTTTATGCGAGGTCCATCTGCTATTCCCAAAAACCTTTCCATTGACTACCTCATCGTCAGCAACAATGCCGTTTCATCGGCAAATGACCTGGCAACAATAAAGGCAAAAGTCATTATCCTAGACAGCAGCAATTCACCCCGGATCACCGACAGATTGCTGGCTGAGGCAAAATTATTTTCTTTACCCTTATATTCCGTACGGCATTCAGGAGCCTACGTTAACCGATTATCCCTATGAAAAACCTCCGCTACACGGTATTAAACCGCTTTGCGATCATTACTCTTAACAGGCCGGAAAAGCGAAATGCGCTGAATGCCGATTTGGTGAGCGAGCTAACCGAATCGTTCACAGCCGCTGAACAGGATGAGCGCGTTAAAGCAATAATCCTCAACGCAGCAGGCGAAGCATTTTGTGCCGGAGCCGACCTGGGCTACCTCCAGCAACTCCAGCAATACGACTACCGAGAAAACCTTGCCGATTCAACCAACCTGAAGGAACTGTTCAAAAAAATTTACACCATGCCCAAACCGGTAATTGCCCAGGTACAGGGCCATGCGCTGGCCGGTGGCTGCGGACTGGCCACGGTTTGTGATTTTTGTTTTAGCGTTCCTACGGCAAAGTTCGGATACACCGAAGTAAAAATAGGTTTCATTCCGGCCCTGGTAATGGTTTTTCTCATCCGGAAAATAGGTGATGGAAAAGCCCGCGAACTGCTGTTGAGTGGAAACCCGATTAGTGCAGACCAGGCGCAGGACATTGGGCTCATTACACGGGTTGTTCCCCAGGCCGAACTGGAAAAAGTTGTTTTTGAATTTGCCGACCAGTTAGCCAATACCAACTCGGGCACCAGCATGAAACTGACAAAGCAAATGATGGCAGAAGTACAGCAACTGCCGTTAGATGACGCCTTGCGGTATGCTGCCGAGACGAATGCCCATGCTCGCAGCACCGATGACTGTAAACGGGGCATCGCTGCCTTTTTGAATAAAGAAAAAATCATCTGGTAGCCGGGAATTTTACGATAAAAAGTACATCAATCTTACCCCGTTCCGGTTTTATAAAAAAGATTTTTGTAACTCGTTAAAAACTCCCCGCAATATGAAAACTATTATTACTCTTTTACTGGCATTCACCGGCCAGGCCTTACTGGCGCAAGGATACGTAGGCGACTCCTGGGCGCAGGTCAAAACTGCCGGACAGGGAACTATTTCGCTGGCTTACGTTGAAACACCCAGCTTTGCTTACAAGGACGGCTCAGGTAAACTAACCGGCATTTGTGTTGATATTATGAGCGACTTTGTAAAATGGGTAAATGCAAACAAAGGCGTTAAGCTGCAATCCAAGTTTGTGGGCGATGGCTCAAACTTCCAGGGTATGTACGCTAAAGTAAAAGCCTCAACAGGCGGAGTGATTGGCCTCGGTAACATTACCATTACCGATGAACGTAAGCGCGAAGTAAAATTCAGCCCGCCATTCATTACCAACTTTGCCATTCTGATCACCCAAAACAACATCCCTACCTTGACCAAACTGGACGACCTGGCAACGGCCTTTTCAAAACTTACCGCCTACACGGCAAAAGGAACACTCAATGAAAAACGAATCCTTGAATTGAAGCAAAAGTATTTTCCTGCAATGAAGATTGTCACGCTCGACACCAGTCCGGAAGTGTACCAGAAAATCTTCACCGACCCCAACAGTTTTTCGTACCTCGACCTGGCCTTTTACCTCAAAGCCGTAAGCGAACAGAAACCCGTAAAACGCCATCCCGTAGGCGATAAATCGGCTGAACAATTCGGTTTCATCATGCCGCTGAATTCCGACTGGCAGCCCCTGCTGGAAGAATTTTTCAATGCCGGAGGAGGCTACACCAACTCCATGCAATACAAAAGTATTCTCACAAAGCACCTTGGTGAAACCGGCATTAAACTGCTCCAGGCAGCCAAATAAGAAGCCCTGATCACCAAATAATACAAGTCGCTGACCGTACCTAGCCGAATCGCATCAAGAGGCCCTAACTACTGTTAGTGAAATCATCCCGCAGTCCGTATTTTTGGGCTGCTGACGGACATACCCATGCGAACCGAAACCATTGAACCGAAAAAAGCGGACAAACCCAACCTGGCCGGTCACCTGCCACCGGAGCCTTACAAGCCTAAAAACAAAGTCCGAATCGTTACAGCCGCCAGCCTTTTTGATGGGCACGATGCGGCCATCAACATTATGCGGAGAATAATCCAGGCAACAGGCTGTGAAGTAATTCACCTTGGGCACGACCGCAGCGTGGAAGAAGTGGTGAATACGGCCATCCAGGAAGATGCGCAGGCCATTGCTATGACCAGCTACCAGGGCGGGCACATGGAATACTTCAAATACATGTACGACCTGCTGCAGGAAAAAGGCGCAGGACATATTAAAATCTTTGGGGGTGGCGGTGGCGTTATCCTTCCTGATGAAATCAAGGAACTGATGGCTTACGGCATCACCCGCATCTACTCTCCGGATGACGGCCGCGCCCTTGGCTTACAGGGAATGATCAATGATCTGGTGGAAAAAAGTGATTTTCCAACGGGCGAAAAAATCAGCGAAAGCGAATTAAGCGTTACCAATCACCTGCTGATTGCCCAACTCATTTCGGCTGCCGAAAATTTCTACGCTAAACACAAAACAGTTTTCACCGAAATCAACAAAAAAGCAGCTTCAACAAAAATCCCTGTGCTGGGCATTACCGGAACGGGTGGCGCGGGTAAGTCTTCCATGGTTGACGAAATCGTGCGCAGGTTCCTGCTTGACTTTAAGGATAAAACCATTGGCTTGATCTCGGTAGATCCGAGCAAACGAAAAACCGGTGGTGCCCTGTTGGGCGACCGTATCCGGATGAATGCCATCAATAACCCGCGCGTGTACATGCGGTCGCTGGCCACGCGCCAATCCAACCTGGCGCTTTCGGCCTATGTAAAAGAGGCCATCCAGGTATTAAAAGCTGCGGGGTTCGACTTAATTATTCTCGAAACGTCAGGCATCGGCCAGAGCGACACCGAGATCCTCGACCACAGTGACGTATCATTATACGTTATGACGCCCGAATATGGGGCAGCCACACAACTCGAAAAAATCGATATGCTCGACTTTGCCGATGTGATTGCGCTAAACAAGTTCGACAAGCGCGGAGCACTTGATGCTTTACGCGATGTGAAAAAGCAGTACCAGCGTAACCACCAACTCTGGAATAAAAAGCCCGAAGACATGCCGGTATTCGGAACCATTGCTTCACAGTTTAACGATCCGGGAACAAATCAACTGTACAAATACATTATTGATAAAATCGCTGAAAAGACCGGAGCTGATTTCCGGTCATCGTTTACCATCACCCGCGAGATGTCGGAAAAAGTTTTTGTTATCCCCCCGCACCGCACTCGCTACCTCAGCGAAATTGCAGAGAATAACCGTGCTTATGATGCCTGGGTAAACGACCAGGTGGCCGTGGCCGAAAAATTGTACGTCATTCAAAAGACCATAGACTCATTAAAAGATAGCAAGGTTCCGCACGAAGTCATTATTACCTTGCAGGCCGAATTTGACAAGATTAAACTTAACCTCGACCCGAAAAACTGGAAATTGATCGAGGGATGGAAAGATAAGGTACAGCAATACCAGCGACCGGTTTTCAGATTTAAAGTGCGCGATAAGGAAATCGGCATCAAGACCCATACCGAATCGCTTGCGCATACGCAAATCCCCAAAGTGGTTCTTCCCCGATACTCAAGCTGGGGTGACTGGCTGCGCTGGAGTTTGCAGGAAAATGTGCCGGGCGAATTTCCCTACACGGCCGGTATCTATCCGTTCAAGCGCGAGGGAGAAGATCCCACCCGCATGTTTGCCGGTGAGGGCGGACCCGAACGCACCAACAGGCGCTTCCATTATGTTTCGCTGGCCATGCCGGCCAAGCGCCTGTCAACCGCGTTTGACTCGGTAACCTTATACGGTAACGACCCGGACTACCGCCCGGATATCTACGGCAAGATTGGCAACTCAGGGGTAAGCATTTGTTGTTTGGACGATGCCAAAAAACTATACAGCGGGTTCAACCTAGCCGACCCTAAAACTTCCGTTTCCATGACCATTAATGGTCCGGCCCCGATGCTGCTGGCCTACTTTATGAACACCGCCATCGACCAGCAGTGCGAGATCTATATCAAGCAAAACGGACTGGAAGAAGACGTTAAAGAAAAGATTACCGCGCTGTACAAAGGAAGAGAATCCGATCGCCCCGCCTACCAGGGTGCACTTCCAAAAGGAAATGACGGCCTGGGCTTGCTGCTGCTGGGAACCACCGGAGACCAGGTGTTGCCTAAAGAAGTGTATAAAAAAATAAAAGCCGATACATTGGCGCAGGTGCGGGGCACCGTGCAGGCCGACATTTTAAAAGAAGATCAGGCACAAAACACCTGCATCTTCTCTACCGAGTTTGCCCTCCGCCTGATGGGCGATGTTCAGCAATACTTTATTGATAAACGGGTACGCAACTTTTACTCGGTATCTATATCCGGCTATCACATTGCCGAAGCAGGGGCCAACCCCATCACCCAGCTTGCCTTTACGCTGGCCAACGGGTTCACGTATGTTGAATATTATTTAAGCCGCGGCATGGACATCAATGCCTTCGCCCCCAACCTGTCGTTCTTCTTCAGCAACGGGCTGGACCCCGAGTATGCCGTTATCGGCCGCGTAGCCAGGCGAATCTGGGCAAAGGCGATGAAGAACAAATATGGCGCGGATGGGCGTTCGCAGATGCTGAAATACCATATCCAAACTTCTGGCCGATCGCTGCATGCACAGGAAATTGATTTCAACGATATCCGCACCACCCTGCAGGCACTGTATGCCATTTACGATAACTGCAACTCGCTCCATACCAATGCCTATGACGAGGCCATCACCACCCCCACTGAGGAAAGCGTGCGCAGGGCCATGGCCATTCAACTGATTATTAATAAAGAGTTGGGGCTTGCTAAAAATGAAAACCCGTTACAGGGATCGTTTATCATTGAAGATCTTACCGATTTGGTTGAAGAAGCCGTACTGGCAGAGTTTGACCGGATTACCGAGCGCGGGGGTGTGTTGGGCGCCATGGAGACCATGTACCAACGAGGCAAAATCCAGGAAGAGAGTTTGTACTATGAAACGCTGAAACATACCGGTGAATACCCGATCATCGGGGTAAACACGTTCCTCAGTTCAAAAGGATCACCAACCGTGTTGCCCCAGGAAGTAATACGCGCCACCACCGAAGAAAAGGAATACCAGATTGCCATGCTCCGGCACCTGCATCATTTCCATGCCGATAAAGCACCGGCCATGCTGGAGCGGGTACAGCAAGCGGCCATCCTGAATCAAAATATTTTTGAAGAATTAATGGAAGCTTCAAAGGTTTGTTCGTTAGGCCAAATCACCAAAGCGCTCTTCGAAGTGGGCGGCCAGTACCGCAGAAATATGTAGGATAACTCCTGAAAGTCAGCCTTGTAGCATAGGGCTTTTCCGAAAAAATATTTCAAAGAAAATGAGAAAAAGAAGTGAGTAGGGTGTTATCACCCAACTCACTTTATACCATTACAAGGTGCCGTTCTACTTTTTAACAACTACCTGGTTGCCAGATTCAGTGATCACTTTAAAGGTAGGCACTCCGTTAAAATCCTTCAGGTTAAATACAATACCTGTCTGGTCAATCAGCCGGGTGTCGCGGTAAACGGTATTAAACGTTTGGTCAAGGACATGGATGCGTAGTTTTTCAGGTTTACCGCCACTTATCGACAACAAATACTGATTGCCGTTGCCCAACCGGGTAACATGTACAACCGGAACCGTAGCGTTTACATGCGTTTTTTTACTGTATTGAATCATCTTTGCAAACTTACCCGTTGCATCAACCAGTTCAATTGTATACGCTCCAGGCTTCATCCTTTTGAAGTTCAAAGGAAGAATAAAGCCCCCCTTATTGTAAATAGCCTTCGACAACACCACCTCTCCACTCGAGTTAATGATGTTTACCTTTACATTCCCTTCTGTTTCACCTTCGTATATCACCTTAAAGGTACCGTTATTGCGTTCGACAACTGCAAACTTCCGGCTCACTCCTTCATTTGCCCATGCTTCAGAAAAAACCATCGCTGCCGCAATCATAAAAAATAATTTCAGTCTCATAATTTCTAGAATTTTAGTTAAGCAAAAATACGGGCACCACCAGGTAAAGGTTGGGTGGTTGTAAGAAAACTTTATTTTTAAAATAAAAAATCGTTTGCGCTGAATAGTTTAGGTTTTAACGCTTTTATACCTTTTGCAACCACTAAAAGTGTGTCATTGTTCTAAGATTTTCAGCGTAAACGTTTGCACTTCCTTACACCGCTTACTTCGAAATGGGTGCTACTTACCGGTTTTATTATGATGTACTCCACCAAAAAATTGGTAAAGAGCTATTCGATACCGTAACCTAACAAAATTACCCTTCAATCGGGTTGCCTGAAGGTGATCGCTGCTTGATCAGCAATTTCAAAAGTAAGAGTATGAGCACCCCCACTGTCTGTAACACGAACAACGTATTCCCCACTCATCAAGTGCGAAATGTTATACGACCGGATAAAACCGCTTTTAGACCTGACAATATCATAGAAAACTCTATTACCTCTTCTATCCAATATGGCTACTTTTGCATATCGGTTTACTTTTGCTAAGTAGAAAACCTTGATGGCCATACCCGATTTGACCAACGCAATCCCAGATGTATCAATTGCACCGTTACCTGCGGTAACCGAATAACCAACCAGCAACGACAGCACCATTAGCACGTAAATTCTTTTCATACCTGTTCGACTGGCTATATTGACGATGCCCCTACTAACTATGTTGCAGCAGCAACATCAAAAAATTGTTAATGAATTAAGCTAAAAATAGTCCATTGGTAACAATACTGACTGAAGATCACAACTGATGCGTTGTCTTATTCATTAGCAGATTGCAGTTTTGGCTTAAGGTGCAAATGGGATTACCGAACCGTACAATAAAATACCTCAACTTTCCGGTTTGTTTTTATTTGGAGGTTATTCTATTTTAAATGCTTCAATTAACAACAGACCCATGAAATACAGATTAATCATTACGCTGCTTTTACTGGCAGCCTTCCTGCCACTTACTGCTCAAAAAAAGAAAGCTAAGCCGGCTGAGAGCCAGCCAACACAGGCCCCGGCATCCGAAGTGAAAATGCAGATACCGCCACCGGTTAAAGTAACCACGGTAGAAGGCATTACAGAATACAAACTCCATAACGGATTGCGTGTACTTCTGTTTCCTGATCCGTCTAAACAAACCATTACCGTTAACATTACTTACCTGGTCGGCTCCAAGCACGAGAACTACGGTGAAACCGGTATGGCACACCTGCTCGAACACCTGGTATTTAAAGGTACCCCGCGGCATCCCAACATTCCGCAGGAACTTACCGAACATGGCGCACGACCCAACGGCACCACCTGGGTTGACCGCACCAATTATTTTGAAACCTTTAACGCGACCGAAGAAAACCTGAAATGGGCCCTCGACCTGGAGGCCGACCGGATGGTGAACAGTTTTATTGCAAAGAAAGATTTGGAAAGCGAGATGACCGTTGTACGCAACGAATTTGAAGCCGGTGAAAACAGCCCGTTCGGGGTAACCATGCAGCGCACCATGGCTGCTGCGTACGACTGGCACAATTACGGCAAGTCAACCATCGGGGCGCGGTCCGACATTGAAAATGTTTCCATTGACCGCCTTCAGGCATTTTACAGAAAATATTACCAGCCGGATAATGCCGTGTTGGTAGTGGCCGGAAAGTGCGAAGAAGGAAAAACGCTTGACCTGATTAACCAGTACTTTGGCGTAATACCAAAGCCTGCCCGCGTTATTGAACCCACCTACACGGCTGACCCGGTACAGGATGGCGAGCGCACCGTTACGGTTCGCAGGGTTGGCGATGTTCAACTCGTAATGACTGCCTACCGGATACCCCCGGGATCACACGCTGATTATGCTGCGGTTGAAGTGCTCTCAACTATTCTGGGAACAGAGCCCTCCGGCAGACTCTACAAGGCCTTGGTCGATACGAAAAAGGCAAGTTCCACCGGCTCTTTCAGTTTTCAGTGGAAGGAGCCCGGCCTGCTGCTAAATTATGCCGAGGTACTGAAAGAGAAATCCCTGGATGATGCCCGGGTTGCAATGAACAAAGCCCTTGAAGATGTAACTATCAATACGCCAACGAAGGAAGAGGTTGAACGCGCCAAAACCGAAATTGGAAAAGGAATTGACCTGATGTTTAACTCATCCGAACGGGTTGGCCTTGCCTTGAGCGAAGCCATCGGTGCGGGCGATTGGCGGTTAATGCATCTTACCCGCGACCGGATTGCCGCAGTAACCGTTGAGGACGTAACCCGGGTTGCAAAACACTACCTGAAACCTGATAACCGAACCGTTGGCTTGTTTATTCCTACCGAAAAACCCGACCGCGCAGAAATACCGGCCGCTCCAGACGTTGACGAACTGGTGAAAAATTACAAAGGAAGACAAAACGTTGCCCAGGGCGAGGCCTTTGATCCTTCGCCCGCCAATATTGAAGCACGCACCAACCGCTTTACATTACCTAATGAAGCAAAGGTGGCACTGCTTTCAAAGAAAACCCGCGGGGAGTCCGTTCGCATGAACATGGCCATCCGCCTTGGCGATGAGAAGTCGCTGCCCGGTAAAAACACTGCCGGACAGTTTGCGGCCAGCATGCTCGACAAAGGCACTTCCCAATTAACCCGGCAGCAAATAAAAGATGAGTTCGACCGCCTCAAAGCCAATGTGTTTTTCTTTGGCTCCTCCAGAACTGTAACCGTTTCCATCGAAACAATACGGCCTAATCTTACCGAAACCATTAACCTGGTGGCTAACCTATTAAAAGATCCTGCCTTTCCGGCCGATGAATTCGAGAAACTCAAAAACGAGCAGCTGGCCAACATCGAATCGCAGCGCAGCGAGCCCCAGGCCATCGCACCAAACCGTTATCAGCGCCACATCAATCCGTATCCCAAACAAGATCCGCGGTATGTAGAAACCTTCGATGAGTCGGTTGCCGCCATCAAAGCGCTCAAACTGGATGAAGTGAAGGCGTTCTATAAATCGTTTTACGGATTTACCAACGGCACAACCATTAGTGTAGTGGGTGATTTTGACGAAGCAGAAGTTAAAAAACTGATTACCGATAACTTCGGAAACTGGAAATCACCAGCGCCCTTCAAGCGCCTTGAAAACAAAGTATTCCTGGTGCCCGTGATTAACGAATCGATCGAAACACCCGATAAGGCCAACGCCATGTTTATTGCCGGCTACAATTTCGAACTGAAAGATGACCATCCCGATTACCCGGCCTTGCTCATCGGCCACTACATGCTGGGCGGTGGTTTCTTAAACTCCAGGCTGGCGGTACGCATCCGGCAAAAAGAAGGAATAAGTTATGGTGTGGGCTCGAACGTGAGCATTGCATCGCTCGATAATGCCTCCTCCTTTACCGCATTCGCGATTTATGCCCCTGAAAATGCCGACAAACTGGAGGCTGCCTTCATGGAAGAAATCCGCAAGGTGGTAACAGAAGGGTTTACAGCCGATGAAGTTGCCGCTGCCAAGTCGGGCTGGTTGCAGCAACGTACGGTTAGCCGCGCCCAGGACCAGAGCCTTGCCACAGCCCTTTCCAACAACCTGTTCGTTGGCCGCACCTTTGCCTGGGATGAAAAAATTGAAAAAGCGGTAAGCGAAGTAACGGTTGAACAGGTAAATGCCGCCATGAAGAAGCACCTCGACCCTTCAAAAATCAACATCGTTAAAGCAGGCGATTTCGCCAAGGCAAAAGCAAAGGCAGAAGGAAAATAATTCACGCCATCCAGAAGTAAAAAGGGGCCCTTGCGCCCCTTTTTTATTATCAAGCCCCTCAAAGCAGGCCGCAATAATCTTGAAACGTTAATTCAAATGATACAAATCCTTGCTCAACTCCTCGCGGTCGAGAAGGTGCTTTTGAAATTTTACTTTCTGTACAAGCAGTTTTTCTCTTCCCTGATCACTGCTGAGTAAGAAAGCATAGCGCTCCGAAATATCAAGGCCCAGTTCGTTGGCGATATTGTACACACTGAAAAAACCCTGGTGCCTGGTTATCTTGCGCTGGTTCATATATCCGGCAAACAACTCACTCAGTTTACCACCAGCCAGTTGGTTTTGATCAACTTGCCAGAATCGCACACTGCCTCCCGGGTACATCTTTGATTTGAACGTCCGGAATAAGGTTTCCATGTGAAAAATATCCACACACTTAACAATGATGTCCGCTTCGCCAGTTGGGTAGCGTTTGATGATGCTTTCCAGCTTCATCAGCGAACCAATCCTTTCTTCATTCAGGGTGTGGTTAAAAAAAATCCCGAAACCGATATCCGAATTTTCCGCATCCTGCAGCAGTTGCTTATAGCGGGGCTCAAAAATATGGAGTGGCACTAACTCGCCCGGTAAAGGGAGAATGGCCAGCGGAAACATCGGTATGGTGGTGAGTTGTTCCATTAAGGGGTATAACAACGCCTGCGGCAATTGGTTAATAGGAAACCAAATAAAAGGATTTATTGCCAAATTCGGCTGCAAGCTTTTTTTCACCCCGCAAAAAGGAGAGGTTTACCAGGAAGGAGAACCCGGCCACCTGGCCGCCCAGTTGTTGCACCAGGTGGCCCGCGGCGGCTGCCGTGCCCCCGGTGGCCAGCAAATCATCGTGTATCAACACCTTCCAGCCCTTTTGCACGGCATCGCGGTGCATCTCTACGATGGCAGAACCGTACTCCAGGTCATACGCTTTAGCAACCGTATGGTACGGCAGTTTACCCACTTTGCGCACCGGAACAAACGGGCGGTGTAACGCATGGGCCAGCATGCCCCCGAAAATAAAACCACGGGCTTCAATAGCAACTACGGCATCAACGTTTAATGAAACCGCGTTGCTCACCAGCATCTCCATAATTGCCGACACCAGCGTGGGATTGGCCATTACAGGCGTAATGTCTTTGAAAACCACTCCGGCTTTTGGATAATCCTTTACCTCGCGGATGGCCCGCATTACCTGCTCCCCAAGGTTATTCGTAAAATTCATAGCTCATAAAAACAAATTCCCGCTAAAGTAACCTAATTTTAACTTTCAATCCTGACTATGAAAATTGTAACCCACATGCTGGAGGACGAAGTGTATGAAGCCTCCAATGCTTCCGGCCACTCGGTAACGATTGACATGCGCGAAGCCACCCTGAAGAAAAACCAGTCACCGGTTGAGCTTTTGCTCTCATCGCTATCAGCATGTGGCGCAGTGGATATTGTGCTCATTCTGAAAAAGAGAAAGAAAACCATCCGGAAGTTCACCATTGAAACAACGGGGGTACGCAAAGAAGACGCCCCACGCAGGTTTACTGACATTCACTGCAAATACATCGTTACCTCACCGGATGTAAGCGAAGAGGAACTAACCAAAGTGGCTTCCCTTTCGCTGGAAAAATATTGCTCAGTGGCTGCAACCCTTAACAGCAAAATCACCTACTCAGTTGAAGTGATTAGAGACTGATTAAACAAGTTCTCCGTTAAGAATAACTGTTTCAATCAGGTTGCTCCCATAGGCATACGGTAAATATGCAAGCGAAGGCATGGGCCTGGTAATAAACAGGTTTGCTTTTTTTCCGATGGTAACGGTGCCATGTGTTTTATGCAACTCCAGGGCACAGGCGGTGTTTACGGTAGCTGCATTAATGGCTTCTTCAGGAGAGAGCTTCATTTTAATACAGCCCAGAGCAATCATTAGCGGCATGTTGCCGGTGGGCGAACTACCCGGATTATAATCAGAGGCAATGGCAAGCGGCAACCCGGCTTCAATCATGGCGCGGGCCGGAGGAAACGGAAGTCCAAGAAAAAATGCTGCCCCAGGCAACGCAGTTGGAATTACCAGACTGGCTTTAAGCAGTTCTATTTCTTCTTCACCAATAGTTTCGAGGTGGTCGACACTTAAGGCACCGGTTTTAACTCCCACCTGTACCCCACCCGACCGGTGCAACTGGTTAGCATGGAGGCGGGGTTTCATTCCATATTCTTTGCCCTGCTCAACAATACGTTCTGTTTCTTCCGGGGTAAAAAATCCCTGTTCACAGAATACATCAATATAATCGGCCAGTTTTTCTTCGGCTACTGCCGGGATCATTTCCTGGAGGATCAAGTCAACGTATTCTGGTTTAGTGATTCCTTCCGGAACGGCATGTGCACCAAGAAAGGTGGTTTTAACGGTTAGCGGAGTTTCAGTACCCATGCGCCTGGCTACCCGCAACATTTTTAACTCATCGTTAACGGTGAGCCCATACCCGCTCTTGATTTCAACAGCGCCAGTTCCCGAACGGATAATTTCCCACGCCCTCCCGACCGTACGCTTGAACAATTCTTCTTCCGAAAGTTGCTGCAGTTTCCTTGCCGAGTTGAGTATGCCACCGCCTCTACGTGCGATCTCTTCATAGGAGGCGCCATTAATCTTCATGACAAACTCTTCTTCGCGGCTGGCGGCAAACACCAGGTGGGTATGCGAATCAACAAAGGAAGGAAATACAAATCTCCCGGTAGCTTCCAGGGTTGATGCCGGCCGGATGGATGCCGGCAAATCCTTCATGAAACCGTATCCGGAGATCAATCCTTCCGTAACGGTCAGGTAGGCGTCAGACAGAACAGGAAGGCTGGCCATTGCCCGGCCCCGAACAGGGCCTACAAAATTTTCACGCACCTGCACTAATCCTTTAATGTTTCGGATCAGTAAATCGCAGGTCACACCTAAACAGGGTTATTTTCCAAACGCCTCAACACCATAATCGAGGTTTGAACCGAATACAGGGAAGCTGATTTTTAAGAGGGCATAAAAGGTTTTTCCTTCGATGCTGGGGCGGTAACCGATTTCACCGCCATAGGCCCAACTGAACTGCCGGTTAAATTTGCCTTCGATGCCCGCGCGGAAACCAAATTTTTTCAGGCTAACAGCGCTAACATCGTATGAACGCTGCTCGGTGAGCAGGGGCAAACCAGAGTTTGGATCCGTGGGTGTGTAAACAAGGTTATCGAGAGCAAGCGATGGAGCAAACATCAAATCAACAAACGCAGTTAAAATCAGGTCGTCAACACCGGCTTCAAACTTATCGAAACTTACTGCCACGTTGCGTATCCAGGTCATAGAACCACCCAGATAAAGACCCTTGGAAGAAATATTGGTAAACAAATTGGCATCCGTGGTAAAGTCGGAGAGCAAAATGCCATCCGAGCTTTCAAAATCAGCATAGGAAAGGCCCTGGCTTACCATTACGCGGTTCAGGTCGGTAGAACTGTCCCAGATGATGCCACCAAGGCGCGCACCATAAATTTTACGCACCTTACACGGTACTTCGGCCGTTAACGGAACGCGGGCCGCCCATTTGTTTCCTTTGTAGCTGTTCTTGTAAAGGAACATTTTGGTTTTTGAGCTCTCGTCAAAATCCCTGACGTGATAAGTAAACCCGAATTCATAATAATTAAAGACTTCGGAACGGTTATCAACATCCGAAGTTTTTGCTGCAAGGTCGCGTGAGAAATCGTAAAAACTTTTGCTGTAGGTTTTTCTGAAGTGGGCTTTGAAGTCCACCTTATCCTGCAGGTAATAATTAGCTTCGAGCCCGAAGCCGGCATTGATATTGGTGGCAAATATCTCGCCATACAGCGGCTGCAGATGAACAAACAGTTTATTTACCGAGTAAGGCTCATCGTAAATCTCTTCATAGGTTACCGCTGTTTTGTCTTTGCGCTCGCCCTGAGCCAGAGCCATAGCCGGCAGCACGAGCAACCAGAAAAAAGTAAACTGCTGCTGTAAGCGTGTCATAAACGTATTGTGGCAGGTAAAAATACGGAATTTATACTGAATCAACGGATTACGTAATAGGCCTCAGCCGGAAGGATGTAATAGAAAAGGCATTTTTGTCGATTTTCAGCGGGAGGCTATACGGGTATTAGCCTGATTTTCCAGTTCTTCGATACGCTTAATGTACTCACGCTCCTTACGCGCCATTTCCTCCTGGGTAGCCGAAAGCTCCTCCATATTTTGCCGCATTTCTTCCTCTTGTGCCCGCATTTCCTCGGCTTGCTGTTGCGTGTGTTCCAGTAAGATGCGGGTTTTCTCGTTTACCCTTACCGTAGAAACCGTAGCAGCAATACTGGCGGCAAACTTTTCTACGAGCTGGATTTCGTGCTCCTCAAGCTTTTTGAAACTTGCCAGTTCCAGCACGCCATACACCTTTTCGTTTGCTTTTAACGGAACAAGCAGTAGGCAGGTAGGCGTGGCCCCGCCCAAACCGGATGTAATATGTACATAGGCTTCGGGTAGTTTGGCAAGGAAAATCCGGTCGGCCTCCAGGTAGCACTGCCCCACCATACCTTGTCCGATATCTACCCGCCTGGTGATGAACTTTTTGCGCTCAAAGGCGTAGGCAGACACCAGGTCGAGGAAGGGGTTATTCTCATCATCATCGTTCAATAAAAATAAGCCGCCCTGATTGCTGCCGGTGTAGGTAACCACAAACTTGACCAGTTGGTCGTACAGCAACTCCGAATTGGTTGTATCGCGCAGGATCTCGCCAATCCTGGCCAGGCCCTGCGTTGCCCAATTTCTGCGTGCGTCTTCCTCGGCATTGGCCTTTAGTTTATCGCGCATGGTCATCAGGCGGCCGCTTAAACCGGTTTTATCGTCCGATTCAAGGGTCAGGGTATAATCGCCATTGGAAATAGCTTCAATAAATGCGGAAAGGGTTTGAACACGCTTTGTTTCCTCTTCCAAACTTTGGCGAAGGTTCTCCTCAAGTTTCTGCCGGTTACGGTAAAACCGGAAATATAAACCAACACCAAGAACCACCATACTTGCCGGCACGATCAAAGATAGTATAGACAAAATTTGTGCACGTTGTTCCATGACTTTGTCCTTGTCAGCAACCAGTTTATTTAATTTCTTCAGCGACTGTTCCAACTGTTCAAATGCGACTTCAACTTCTTCCCGGTTTACCGTACCCGCTTGCTTTTGCTGCCGGATAACTGTTGCAACGTGCTGTGCATCGTACAGGATATTTTTCAGTAAAGCCTTTGCTTCGATATCGGGTTCAGGCAGGTCAACTCCGTCAACACGCCCACCGGCATAAAGGGAGTTGAGCAGGCGGCTAACCTGCACAACACCGGATACCACCTTGTCATCTAAATCATTCAGTCTATTGTTTTCTGCCGCAAGAAAAAACTGCAGCCTGCTTTCGGTAATTAATTGCTGGCTGGTAATTACCACGGTTCGGTAAACCGAGGCTTTATCATAGCCCAGGCGTATAGCCCGTAAAGTAACCGCCAGTAAACCAACGATGAGTAATCCGCAGCCGGCAAGAATAAGTGTATTACGTTGGGCAGCGCTCCACTTCATTGATAATTTCATGAGTCTTCAATTTACTTCTTATCAATCAGCATCAATTCGCCCGACCGGAACTGAACAAACGGGACCAACTGGTTATCGCGTGCATGTTGAAAATCGTACCCTTCGGTAAGATAACCCGGAAATTTCTGGCGACCAATGGCATCCTGAAAATACACTCCGTACCGGTGTAGGGCATTGCCCATAACCAGCATGAATTCATAACCAAGTTTGGCAAAATCGGAATACGGATTGTTTGTTGAAGCCCTTCCGTGAACCCGGATAAATTTCCGCTGAAAAGCCCGGTAAGCCTGATTGCCAGGCGCGGTATAATTCGGTGCAACCAGCACTATACCCAACTGTTGGTATTTTTCAAAATCAACCGCAGTTTGGTCCAGCCATGCTTCTGACCCAACAATCGTTACCGAATCCTTCCGGGCCTCAACACTGCTGATGACTTTTGTATAGAGGAGCGGATCGTCAGAAGCAACAAAAATACATCCAAGGCTATCTTTCGGCAGGCTGAACTGCTTGGGATATTTGAATTCATCGAACTCGGTAGGTGTGGCCAGGATGCTCATAATTTTTCCCGACTCCGTCCGGCCAATCCGTTCGATTTGCATGATATTCAATCCGGTGGAGGCCGCCCGCCTCAGGAAGCTCATCGCCAGCACTGAATCGCGCCTCGTTTCGCCAAAAAAAACAATGCACTTTTTATTCCGCTTGTAGGCATCAAGAAATTCGGCAGCGTTGGCCCCCAGTGATTCAAGCGAGGGCTGAAAAAAATAACAGTATGGATTGCCC
>CAYNIH010000024.1:0-5394 GCA_964397115.1 uncultured Roseivirgaceae bacterium
GCAACAGGGGCGAGCGGATGTCAACCCCTGATGACCTGGGACTGATGCAGGTTGCTGCGCAGGATATTGCGGGAGGCAATTCGGTGGAAGAATCAGCAAAAATTTTTCTGAATGTGCTGAAAAACGAAGCCACCGTGCAGCAACAGGAAGTGGTTATTGCCAATGCTGCGCTGGCGCTGTGGTGTGCACAGCCTGAAACCGGTTTAGAGTCGGCTGTAATGCTTGCCCGTGAAACCCTGGAGTCGGGCAAGGCCTTTCAAACGTTTAAACAATTCATTAATCCATCATAGCCTACTCATCCGCAGAAAGCAGGCCCAATGTGGTAATCAACAAATTCAATCCGATGAAGAATATCCTTGACGAAATAGTACAGCACAAGCGGGAAGAAGTTCAACGCAGGAAAAAGGAATTTCCGGTAAGTGGTTTTTCTGGAGTGCACGGCAACAAGCGGTATTCCCTCCGGCAGTCGCTGCTCAAGGCATCAGGTGCCGGCATCATTGCCGAATTTAAGAGGAAGTCGCCTTCAATGGGATTTTTTAATGCGAATGCCGATGTGGTATCGGTAACTGCCGGTTATGTTACTGCCGGTGCGGTTGCTGTTTCTGTTCTTACTGATTCGGATTTCTTTGGCGGAAGCCTGGATGACATGAAGGCCGCACGCAGTGCTGTCAATTGTCCCATCCTCCGTAAGGATTTTATTCTTGATGAATACCAGGTTCTGGAGTCGCAGCATGCCGGTGCCGATGCCATCCTGTTGATTGCCGCCTTGCTGCCGCCTGAACAAATTTTCGTGCTAACGAAGACAGCTCACGAAGCAGGCCTTGAAGTGGTTTTGGAGGTTCATAACGAAGAAGAATTGCTGGCTAACCTTGAAGTGCCTGTGGATGTGGTGGGCGTTAACAACCGCAACCTTACGACTTTTGAAGTAACCATCGAAACTTCCGTTCGCCTTGCCGGGTTGCTGCCCGGCAGGGTTGCGCGCATCTCTGAAAGCGGCCTCGAAACTCCCATCGAGCTGGTTGGCCTGAAACGACTGGGCTACCATGGTTTTCTAATTGGTCAACGGTTTATGAGGCATCCCCATCCGCAAGAAGCCTGCACAGCATTTATCCGGCAGGTTAGCCAAGTTATGGGCAACACAGTTAATAATTAGGAGATGGAAAACCGACTGAGAATCAAAATATGTGGCATGCGCCATACTGCAAACTGCCTGGAAGCAGCGGCATTGTGTCCCGACTTTATGGGGTTTATTTTTTATCCGCATTCCAAACGCTTTGTCGGTGATCATGTTGAAATACCTGCCTTGCCTCCTGAAATAAAAAAGGTAGGAGTGGTTGTCAATGAACCCGTCAGCCGGATAGCCGAACTTGTTGAACGTTACCAACTGAATGCCATTCAACTCCATGGCGATGAATCGCCCCAGCGATGTGAGCAGATAAAAAAAATTGTTCCCATGGTTATCAAAGCATTTGCAGTTGATTCGTCATTTGACTTTGACCGAACGAATACTTACCGGCAGGTGGCTGATTACTTTCTGTTTGATACAAAAGGTATTTCACCCGGTGGAAACGGAATAGCGTTCGACTGGTCGTTACTGAAAAAATATAGCTACGATACGCCTTTTTTTCTCAGTGGAGGCATTAATCCACTGAACCTGCTGCAGGCCAGGCTGATGCATCCACGTCTTTTTGGGTTAGACCTGAACAGCGGATTTGAAACAAGTCCGGGGATTAAAAACATCAATGCGCTACGAGAAGCTATCCATCAACTAAACCAACCCCTAACATGAACCGATACCAGGTTAGTCCTAACGGCTATTATGGAAATTTTGGCGGTGCCTTTATACCCGAACTGCTGTATCCGAATGTGGAAGGGCTCAGGCAATCGTATCTGGATATTGCAGGCGATGCCTCCTTTCAAAAAGAATTTAACCGATTGCTTCGCGATTACGTGGGACGGCCCACACCCTTGTACCCGGCCCTGCGGTTGTCAGAAAAATATTCGGCCCGCATTTACCTGAAGCGGGAGGACTTGTGCCATACCGGGGCGCACAAAATAAACAACACCATTGGGCAGGTATTGCTTGCTCAGCGGCTGAATAAAAAGAAAATTATTGCGGAGACCGGTGCCGGTCAGCACGGTGTGGCTACCGCCACGGTGTGTGCCTTACTGGGTATGCCATGCACGGTTTTCATGGGCCGCCTTGATATGGACAGGCAGCGGCCCAACGTGGAGCGTATGAAACTGCTCGGAGCAGAAGTGGTTCCGGTAACCTCGGGCAACCAGACCTTGAAAGATGCCACTAATGAGGCTATGCGGTATTGGATAAGCCACCCTTATGAAACACACTACATTATCGGATCGGTGGTTGGCCCGCATCCCTATCCCGATATGGTAGCCCGCTTTCAATCAGTAATTAGTGAAGAAATCCGCAACCAGTTGGTTCATCACCAAGGCAACCCCTATCCGGATTACGTAATTGCGTGTGTAGGCGGGGGCAGCAATGCAGCTGGGGCATTTTATCATTACCTTGAAGACGAACAGGTGGCCTTGGTAGGCGTTGAGGCTGCGGGAAAAGGAATTGATTCGGGCGAATCGGCCGCTACCACGGTGCTTGGCAAGCCCGGCATCCTTCACGGCAGTAAAACGCTGCTCATGCAAACCGATGACGGACAGGTTATTGAACCCTATTCCATTTCGGCAGGACTTGATTACCCCGGTATCGGGCCTCTCCATGCTCATCTTTTTGAAACAGGGCGCGTTACCTTTATGCATGCAACGGATGACGAAGCCATGCAGGCCGGGCTGGAACTTTGCCGACTCGAAGGAATAATACCGGCAATTGAAAGCGCTCACGCCCTGGCGGCACTGGCCAAACTCGATCTTGAATCGGACGATGTCGTGGTCATAAATCTTTCAGGAAGGGGCGACAAGGATTTGGAAACCTACATCCAATGGAATAAACCTATCTGAATACAGTTATGGCTAACGATTTTACGACTATTACCTTTAAATATCAATGATAACGTACAAACAGGCACTTCCCCCGAAAACGATTTTGCTTCTGGCGATGCTTGCCGCCTGCGCAAAACCGCTCAAAGAAAAAGAAACTGATGTGGACCCGGAGGTCTATAAAAAAGAAATTGAAGCCTGGCAAGCCAAACGAAACGAATACCAGGTAAGCGAAAAGGGTTGGGTTAACCTGGCCGGTTTGTTCTGGTTAAATGAAGGCATCAACTCCTTCGGAAGTGAAAAAAACAATGCCCTGGTTTTTCCTGCCGGAAAAATTCCGGAGAAAGCCGGATATTTTATTGTTCAGGGAAATACGGTGAGCGTAAGGGCAAATCAGGGTGTTACCTTTCGGGTTGACGAAAAAGAAATAAGTTCCGCAGTACTCTATCACCCGGATTCAGCGGGCAAAACAATGGCCTATGGCCCGTTGCGCTGGTTTGTCATCAGGCGGGATGACAAGCTGGCCATCCGTTTGCGCGATTTGGAACATCCGCTGCTAAAAGAATTTAAAGGGATTGATTTTTTTCCTGTTGACCCTTCCTGGCGCCTTGAGGGCAGGGTGGAGTGGGCCGATTCATCGAGGACCATTACCATTACGAACGTGCTTGGTCAAACGGTACAGCAGCGATCGGTAGGAACGCTTGTATTTACCTACCAGGATAAAACATACCGTCTTGATGCATTGGATGAAGGCAACCCGGAGTTCTTTATCATTTTTGGCGATGAAACCAACGCCCGCGAAACCTACGGGGCAGGCCGCTACCTCTATGTGCCCCTTCCCGACAGCACGGGCAGGGTAATTATTGATTTCAACAAAGCCTACAACCCGCCATGTGCCTTCACCGAGTTTGCAACCTGTCCGTTGCCTCCCAAACAAAATGTGCTGCCCTTTGCCGTAAGAGCTGGAGAAAAAAAATATGGAGATCACTGAGATGACAAATCGTATAGATGAACTTTTTGCCCGGAAAAAGTCGGGTATCCTGTCTGTTTTCTATACGGCAGGTTTTCCAAAACGGGATGATACGATGAGGATTGCCGAAACATTGGAACATGCCGGTGCCGACATGCTGGAAATCGGTATTCCATTTTCTGATCCGATTGCTGACGGACCGGTTATTCAGCACAGCAATAAAGTGGCTATCGGAAATGGCATTACCCTAAGCCTTATTTTCAATCAGGTAAGAGAAGTCCGTAAAAAGGTAAACCTTCCGGTACTCCTGATGGGGTACCTTAATCCGGTTATTCAGTATGGTATCGATCGGTTTGTTGCGGCTTGCCGGGAGGCAGGGGCGGATGGGGTTATCCTGCCGGATTTGACACCTGAAGAGTATGTGGCAAACTACAAAAACCTCTTTGAAGATAGTTCAATAAAAATTTCTTTCCTGATCACACCGAACACACCCGTTGAACGAATCCGCTGGTTAGATGAACTCAGTAACGGGTTCGTTTATGCAGTCTCTGCGTCAGGCACAACAGGAGTCAGGGAATCGTTTAACGAGGAGCAATTCCGCTATTTTGAACGAGTAAAGGCCCTTCAGCTTAAAAACCCATTCCTCATCGGGTTTGGAGTATCTAATGGCGCCACGTTTGCTGAAGCATGTCGGTATGGGGCCGGAGCAATAATTGGCAGTGCCTTTATCAACATGCTTGAAGCGGATAAGGAGACTATTCCGTCATTCATTAATTCTATAAGGGGAAAATCTTCCTCCCTTTAACAAGTTGCGAGTGGATGAAATAAAAACCCCGGCAACAAGCCGGGGTTTTTAGGTTGCTGAACGTACCGGAGTCACGTACCGGATTGGTTGCATCGGTTCTTTAAGAGCCTTGAAGACTACGTGCCGGATGTTCTGCTCAGGTTACCCGCGTTTAGTGTACTTCAATGGCTTTTGGTTTTACCTTGGTTTCTACTTCTTTAGGAAGCACAAGGCGAAGGATGCCATTTTCGTACCAGGCATCAACTTTGTCGGTCTTTACATTTTCGGGTAAGGTAAACGAGCGGCTGAAGTTGGTGTAGTTGTACTCTTTGCGGGTATAGTTTTTTTCTTTGCTTTCTTTTTCCATTTCCTTTTCACAGGCAATGGTCAGCACACCGTTTTCTACTGTAATGTTGAAGTCTTTTTTATTGAGACCGGGAGCAGCCAGTTCAATCTCAAATTCTTTTTCTTTCTCAACAACATTAACAGCAGGAACAACCTGCATCCTCTTCATCCACTCGGCATCGAAGAAGCGGTCGTTATCGAAGAAATCAGTCAGCCAGCCTTCATTGAACAGCGAAGGGAATCCGGTTCTTTTCATCAGTGTCATAATTCCTCCTTTTTTAATTTGCTGAGTGAAAATAAGTTCCGGATAGACAAATAACCATGGTGTTCGTCAGGAGGAACT
>CAYNIH010000024.1:5404-17757 GCA_964397115.1 uncultured Roseivirgaceae bacterium
GCACGGGTCCGAAAAACAGGGCATTCAAAAACAGTTTGTTGGTGCCAAACCAGGTACCCCTGAAGTTGGGGTTGTCGGAAAACATAATGATGCGGCCCTGGCCTTCACCGCTCAGCAAGATGGCGGCCGAGTTGGCCACCTTGGGGGCAGTTGCTTTGTGTAAATAGCCGCCAATGAGAGGGTTAGCCTTATAGCGGGCCACGGTGGTGTACGGATTTTTGCTGGGCTGCAAAAAAGTTAAGCCGTTGCGATAAACACTAACATTCCTGTCGGTGTAGCCGAAACCTATCGGATTGGTAATGTCCAGGTCAACCATGAAAATAGAGCCTCCGATGTTGCGTGCGCCTTCGGTGTTGGCAGCGTCTTCATAATTTACCCGTGGTTTGTTCTTAACCGTATCAGCGGCAACCAGTTTTTCTTTTGTAAGCCCTTGTTGTATTGCCCATTCACTTGCCGTTTTCAGGGTAATCAGAGTTCCCCCGTTTTGTATCCAGCCCTTCATTTTTTCAACGGTTGGTTTATCGAGGGCGTAGCTTCCGCTCACCATAACCAGTACATTATAATTGTTCCAGTTAACCCTGCTGATGTTGCCAACATCAATTTTCGTGATGGGCATGCCGATGCGCTGGTCCAGCAGGTGCCATACTTCACCGGCCTCATAACCTGAAACTCCGTTACCAACCAGTAAGGCGGCATTGATCTTTTTTAACGGAACGGCAAAGCCCGAACCCAGATCGATTCCCTTGAGGTTATATCCTGTTTCAACAGCATAGACATCAATCGCACACGCTGTACTTGCTTTATTTACCCGCTCGTAAAGCTGGTCGGCATCCAGGGTTTGCTGATGTACGGGTATGATGAGTGTACCTTGCCGGAAACTTTTTTCCTTTCCGTTGATGACGGCCGTGAATGGTTTGAATGCCGTTTTGATGATAACCTGGTCCTGCTGCAGCAGGTAAATGGCCTTGTGCGCCTGGTAGTCGGTTTGTTCAATCAGGTAGGCGTAGTTGCTGCGGGTAACGGGGGCAGCCGTTTTTTTTAGATCCGTTGTTATCCGCTCGCCCTTGGTTACCGGTCCGCGGATTTCATTGTGTGGCATGTTAAAGGCATGCACCAGCGACCAGGTAGAGGCATCATAAAAAATGCTGTCGGTGTAGGGTATATCTTTTTCAAAAGCCGATCGCACCATAATGTAGTTTGGTTGTTCGGTGGGCACAACAAAGGCTTTACCTTTTTCATACGTTCTGCCGGCAACAGCCATATCGCGTGGCAGATCATATACTTCGATGTCGTGCAGGCGCAACAGGTTAACAAACGCAAAAGTCCTGCTTAAATCATTGGCGTCACCAAACACATAACCCTTTACCGGATTGGCTTTTGCCTGACTGGCGGCCGTGCGGAAAAAATTCAGGCGGAGGTTGATCAATGTTTCCCGTTCGGCCTTCGAAGCCCGTAGGGTTGCCAGCGAAGCGGTAAACTGGTTGCGGATGGTGAAGGCAAAGCTGATGGGCACCGTGCTGGTCTCCTGCAGGTGACCCCGGGAACTGGCCTGTTCGAACAAAAATCCGGCACCGCCATAAAAGTTTACATAGCTTGATCCGTATCCCGGATACAGTTTATCGAATGCTTCTTTTGTAAAATACTGCGAACCGATGCCATCCATGGCTTTGGCAAAGTATTCACCGAATTTCGGGTAGAGCACATCGTAGAGTTGAGCGGGAACAATCGGGTTGTTACTGCTGTATTTTCCGGGGTCGAAATAGAAGGTGGAGTTGGTGCCCATTTCGTGATGGTCGGTCATCACATAGGGGCGCCATTGGTGAAAGAGCCTGAGCCGGTTACGGCTTTCGGGATGCACCCCCAGGAACCAATCGCGGTTTAAGTCAAACCAGTAATGGTTGGTTCTTCCTCCGGGCCAAACTTCATTATGTTCGCGGTCGAGCGGATCGGCAACCGGTGCCGAAGCCTTGTGCATGTTGGCCCAATGGCTGTGGCGGTCGCGCCCATCGGGATTGTAAACCGGGTCGAGCAGGATAACCATATCGTTCAGCCAGTTCAGGGTTTCTTCATCTTCATTGGCAGCGAGGTAGTAAGCGGTAAGCAGGGCGGCTTCGGTGCTCGAAGGCTCGTTGCCATGAACGTTATATCCGAGCAGGATGACGAGGGGCACATTATTGTATTGCGTTGACGTGTTTCGCTGGAGGTGTTTTTGCCGGATGTCTTCCAGGTTGGCGTGGTTGGCGGGCGAAGTGAAGATGGCCGTGATTTGTGGGCGGTGTTCGTAGGTTTCGCCCAACTCAAGCAATGTCATCCGGTCAGAAAGAGCATCGAGGGTCTTGAAATACTCCACCACCTTGTCGTGACGGGTATGGTGGGTGCCGATGGCATATCCCAGAAATTGTTCGGGTGTAGGAATCTGGCTGTTGAATTGCTTCGCCTTTGGATAGAAATAGGCAGGCTGAGCAAATCCGGAATTAAGAATCAGGGCAAAGGCTGTCGTAAGAAAATGCTTCATAACGGTTGGGTTAGATACGTTGTTTTCCGTAAGTGCAGATGCAAGTAAACTCTACCTTTAAAAGATGGTTTCACTATTTCCCGATTGGCGGAGGTCCTGGTGGAATCAACCCGCTGTACACATGATCGCCTTTACGTTGCTTAAACTCAGCCTTCAAAGCTTCCACTTTTTTAGGGTCTTCAAACAAATCCAGCATCGTTAGTGCAAGGGTTTTTGAGGCATGCATCATGCCCTTGTGCCCAATGGACATACCGCCACAGGCCACCACCGCCCAGGAGTGCCAGGGTGTGCCGATGGGAGCCGTTGCCGCGCTTAACCGAACGGTAGGCACCACCCAGCTCACATCGCCTACATCAGTGCTGCCTCCTCCGGCATTCGGGTCGGTTGCTTCCAGCGGCTCAACTTTACTGTGTAACCCTACCTGCGGTTTGCCGGTGGCTTCCTGTATTTTTTTTGCGAAGGCTACTTCATCATCCGTATAGGTAATCGGACCGAGGTATTCGAGATTTTTCTGGATGAGTTCTGCGCCTGTGCGGTTAACGAGGATTTCGTAGATGCCCGACACGAGGCTGATTTTGTATTCCACGTTGGCCATGAGGGCTGCCCCTTCGGCCATCTTCATTACGCGCTGGTACACCTCGTTCATTGTTTCGCGTTTGGTGTCGCGCACACGCACCCATACGCGCGAGTAATCAGGCACCACGTTTACCACCTGGCCGCCATCCTGGATGTGGTAATGAATGCGGGTGCTTGGCCGGATATGTTCGCGGTAATAGTTTATTCCGGTGGTGTACAACTCAAGGGCATCGGAGGCGCTGCGGCCATTCCAGGGGTCGGCCGATGCATGGGCTGCCTGGCCGTAAAACTCCACGATAAAATCTACCAGCGCCAAACCGGTTTGAACGGCCGCCTTCGTTTCTGCTCCCGGGTGCCAGTCGAGGCAAACATCCACATCGTTAAACAACCCGGCACGAATCATCCACAACTTGCCGAAAAATTTTTCCTCTGCAGGGGTCCCGAAAAACTTAATCGTTCCTCTCAACTTTCCCTGCTCCATTAACTGCTTAATGGCTACGGCAGCGCCCAGGCTGGCCGTGCCGAAAAGATTATGCCCGCAACCATGGCCGGGCTTTCCTTCTTCCAGCGGGTCTTTAGCTGGAACTGCCTTTTGGGATAAGCCGGGCAGCGCATCGAACTCACCCAGAATGCCGATAACCGGGCTGCCGCTTCCGTAGGTGGCTACAAATGCCGTGGGTATTTCGGCTACCCCGCGCTCAACCTTAAAGCCGTTGGCTTCGGCATAATCGGCCAGTAGTTTTGCGGATTGATTTTCATTAAACGCTGTTTCGGCAAACGCCCAGATTTTGTTACTTGTTTCAATCAGCGCTGCCGACTGGTTATCAACCAACTGCGTAACGGCTTTTTTATTAGGCGATGGTTTTAATGGTTTTTGCGATTGGGCCCAAAATGGCAGGCTTAGTGAAAGCACCAGGATTGTCAGGATAATGCGCATGGGGTTAATTTTTGGTTATGATTTACAATCTGCTGTCCTATTTAGTTATTTTTCCGAAATCAATGACGAAGATTTCTTTGAATCCTGAGGTTTCGTAATAAGATCGGTGAACACGCGGGTAATATTTGTTGTTAATCAACGACAAATCAGCCATGATTAAAGTCGCTGTTGGTTTACTGAGTTTTTTGTCGCTCAGTGTTTTTTCGCAGGATAAGGCAACGTTAAGCGGATATGTGCGGGATGCCGCTGATGGAGAGGCCCTCATCGGTGCCAGTGTGTACGTGCGCGGCCTTAATGCCGGCACGGTCACCAATGTGTATGGATTTTATTCCCTTACACTTCCTGCTGGTTCCTATGCAGTGGAGATCTCTTATGTGGGGTATGTACGTGCCGAACGGCAAATTGAACTTTCGCAAAGTCAGCGACTGGATGTAGACCTCATTTCTCAGCAACAGCAACTAGAGGAAATTGTGGTTACCGCGGCTTCTGAAACATCACCCGTGCAGACCGTTGAGATGAGCGTGAATAAGGTAAACATGAACACCATTGCACGCATGCCAGCCTTTTTGGGAGAGGTTGACGTGATTCGAAGCATTCAGCAACTTCCGGGTGTGGCCACCGTGGGCGAAGGAGCAGCCGGCTTTAATGTGCGAGGCGGTAATATTGGGCAAAACCTGATTCTTTTGGACGAAGCTTCGGTGTACAATGCCTCGCACATGCTGGGTTTCTTTTCCGTTTTTAATCCGGATGCGGTAAAAGACGTGCTGCTATACAAAGGAGCTATACCGGCCCGGTTCGGGGGGCGAATTGCCTCCCTGCTGGATGTACGGATGAGAGAGGGTAATGCCAAGGAATTTGAGGCGAATGGCGGAATAGGAACGATATTCAGCCGGTTGGCGGTTGAAGGGCCGTTGGTGAAAAACCAGGGATCGTTTATTGTGGCCGGAAGGCGCTCGTACATTGATTTGCTGGCCAGGCCTTTTGTAGACGTACTCCGCGATGGCGCCCGCCTGAATTTCTATGACCTTACCGGCAAACTGAATTATAATCTGAATGACCGGAACCGCGTGTTTCTGTCCGGCTATACAGGCCGCGATATTTTCTTTTTCGATAAGCAGCAAGGCTTTTCGTGGGGCAACAACACAGCCACGTTACGGTGGAATTCCATCCTGAACGATCGCCTCTTTGCCAACTTATCCGGCATCATCAGCAAGTATGATTATAATCTTCAATTTGGTGAAGACAACCGCGATTACTTCCGGTGGCAGTCGTCCATTTCAAACTATACCCTTAAACCGGCTTTCAGCTATTTCATCAACGCCAACAATGAAGTTACCTTTGGAGGGGAGGCCAACTACTACACCTTTGAGCCGGCCAACGCCAGGGGCGCCTCCAATGGCGAAGCAGTAGATATCAGTTTGTCGAAGAAATACAACTTTGAAGCCGCTGTATATGTTGGAAATAATCAACAGATCACCAACCGGTTATCGGTGGAATACGGACTTCGTTATTCCCGGTTCTGGGGTTTTGGTCCCGGATCGCAATACCAGTATAACGACACAGTACCCGGTGTGCGCAGAACACCGGTGGCCGAACGCAGTTATGGAAAAGGTGATGTTATGTCGGCCTACGGAACCTGGGAACCACGCCTGGCGGTAAACCTGCAACTCAATACAGTAAGTTCGGTGAAGGCCAGTTACATGCGGATAGCCCAATACCTTCACCTCATCTCAAATACCACAGCATCCAATCCGCTTGATGTATGGACACCCACTTCGAACAACATTAAACCGGAAATAGGTCAACAGATTGCGTTAGGTTATGTCCGATCGATAGGGAAAGAAAAGGAGTTTGAATTATCGGCTGAAACCTATTACCGGACCGCCACCAATCAGATTGATTACATTGATGGTGCAGATTTGCTCATCAATGAATTCCTTGAGGGCGACCTGCTGTCCGGAAAAGGCCGGGCCTACGGCCTTGAACTATACGGTCAGAAAAAGAAGGGGCGGTTCACCGGATGGCTGGCCTATACCATCAGCCGCAGTGAATTAAAAGTTGAGGGCATCAACAATAACAACTGGTACCCGGCCCGGTACGATCAGCTTCATAACTTCAAAATTTCCGGATTCTATGACCTGAACGCACGCTGGTCGCTTTCGGCTAATTTCACCCTGTTATCGGGTACGCCTACAACCTTCCCCAGTTCCAGGTATGTGATACAGGGAATTTTGATTCCTTACAATGCCGAGGGGACACGCAACAACGTGCGGATTCCGGTTTTTCACCGGTTAGACCTTTCTGCCCGGCTGGAGGGCAGGGCTACAAAACGTAACGGCCGCATCAGAAAGAATAACGACTACTGGGTTTTTGGTTTGTACAACGTTTATGCGCGTAAAAATCCGTTCTCCATTTACTTTGCCCAGCAGGATGGCCGGTACCCGTTGGGCTCACCTATTCCCAGTCAGGCAACGCAACTCTCGGTTATCGGCACCGTGATACCGGCTATATCGTATAACTTTCATTTTTAGATATGAACAGGAAACGACTATTTTATAACAATGTCACGGTGATTATCCTGCTGCTTAGCCTCGCTGCCTGCGAGACGGTACTGTTTCCGACATTACCTGATGCTGAACCTATTCTGGTAGTGGACGCGTGGATTACCAACAAGGAGGAGCCGCAGGTGGTGCGGCTGATGATGACCCAACCGTATTTCGAAAACACCCCGCCACCGGGCGTTCCAGGTGCGCTGGTAACCATTGAAGGAAGCGATGGAAGTTTTTACTCCTTTGTTGAGGACGGCAGTGAAGAAGGCCGTTACATCTGGGAACCTGCACCTGGCGATTCATTCGGGCAAACCGGTGTAACTTATACCCTTCAGATCATCACCGGAGCCGATCAGTACATGGCAACTACCCGCATGGGCCGCGTACCACCCGTTGACTCCATCACCTTCCGGGTTGAAAAAGGTAATGACCTGGTGGATGATTTATACCTGGCCGAATTCTGGGCGGTGGATCCGGTTGAACCGGGAGATACGTACTGGATTAAAGCTTACAAAAACGGTACACTCCTTAACAAGCCATCAGAGATTTCCCTTGCCTACGATGCCGGCTTTAGCCGGGGAGGCAATTTCAGCGGAGTAAATTTTATTGCTCCTATTCGCAGATCAATCAACCCGTTTGAACAAGATGCTAATGACCGGCTTATTTCTCCTTATTCAGTGGGCGATTCAGTTTATGTTGAGATTCATTCTCTTTCCGAAGCATCATTCGATTTTCTCACGCAGGTTGTTGTGCAAACCGACAGGCCCGGTGGTTTTTCGGAATTGTTCTCAACACCCTTGGCTAACGTTTCAAGCAATATCGTAAACAGCACACCGGGTAACCGAAAGGCCGTTGGCTTTTTTAACGTGGCGGCTGTTTCCGGTTCGGGCCGAAAATTCAAAAGCCTGGATGAGGTCACGAATAAGTAGCTAGTAACCGGCTGCCTGCTTTGAAATCATTGCCGGTAACTTAGCTCTTTCAAAATCGTTATCTTTAGGCTTGGCAAATGCCGGATTGATCATGGCTGCAATTGAACAAGTGAAAAGACACGCAGTGCGAGGTGGTGAACTGAGCTCAACTCTTTTATTACAGGCATATGAGCTAATGTGCACGGCCAGGCGCATGGCCGATTTGTATGATGAAAACCGCGAAGTGTGCAGTAAGTATGTTCATAGTACTTCGCGCGGACACGAAGCTATTCAACTGGCAGTCGGACTTCAGTTAAAACCCTGGGATTATGCTTCGTTGTATTATCGCGATGAATCCATGCTGTTGGGCATGGGCCTTGAGCCCTATGAACTCATGTTGCAGTTGATGGCCAAACGGGATGATCCGTTTTCAGGTGGCCGATCGTACTACGGGCATCCCTCATTGAAGCGCAAAGGATTTCCAACGATTCCGCACCAGAGTTCGGCTACGGGCATGCAGGCCATTCCGGCTACGGGCATGGCCCACGGCATTGCCTACCTGGAGTCGCAGGGGTTGCTTAAAGGAAAAAACAATCCCGTGGTATTGTGTTCGCTGGGCGATGGATCGGTAACCGAAGGAGAGGTGGCCGAGGCTTTTCAGATGGCCGTGTTGAAAAAACTTCCGATTATTTACCTGGTTCAGGATAACGACTGGGGTATATCGGCAACCGGTGCTGAGATGCGGGCGATGGATGCCTACGAGTATGCGGCCGGTTTTAAAGGTCTGGAGCGCATTCGGGTTGATGGTTCTGATTTTGTAAAATCGTATGAAACGGTGGCCTCGGTTATTGCGGTTGTCAGGCAAAAGCGTGTGCCTGTACTCATTCATGCCCGGTGTCCGTTGCTTGGGCATCATACTTCGGGAGTGCGAAAAGAATGGTACCGGGGTGAAGACCTTGAACGCCATCAACAGGATGACCCGCTGAAAAAATTTCACCACTACCTTATCGGTGAAGGGTTTTCTGAAAACGAATTAGACGCACGCAAGAAAGATGCCGGCAAAAAGGCGGAGGAGGCTTATGCCCAAGCGCTGGCTGCTGCCGATCCGGATCCGGATGATTTTGATACCCATGAATTTGCTCCAACTCCAATCACCGAAGAGAAGGGAACCCGCAAACCGAAAGGAGCCGAGAAGGTGGTGATGGTGGATGCAGCCCTGCATGCGGTGGATGAAATTCTGAAGAAGCATCCGGAGGCGTTGTTTTATGGTCAGGATGTGGGCAGAAGACTGGGTGGCGTATTTCGCGAAGCGGCTACGTTGGCGCAGAAGTATGGCGATGAGCGGGTGTTTAATACGCCCATTCAGGAAGCATACATTGTGGGCTCAACGGCCGGCATGTCGGCAGTAGGGGCAAAACCCATTGTTGAAATACAATTTGCCGATTACATCTGGCCGGGCATCAACCAACTGGTAGAGGAGCTTTCAAAGAGCTGCTACCTGAGCAAAGGAAAATTTCCGGTGCAGGCATTAATCCGGGTGCCGGTAGGTGCATACGGGGGCGGAGGGCCCTATCACTCGGGCAGTGTTGAATCTACCTTGCTTACCATCCGGGGAATAAAAGTAGTGTACCCCAGCAACGCGGCCGATATGAAGGGTCTGCTTAAAGCTTCGTTCTATGATCCGAATCCGGTGGTATTGCTTGAACATAAAGGACTCTACTGGAGCAAAGTTGCCGGCACAGCCGATGCCAAGACGTTGGAACCCGATGAAGCGTATATCATTCCGCTTGGTAAAGCCAATGTGATACAGCAAGCCGATGAGGAAAAAATAATAGCAGGAGAGTCGGCAGTAATCATCACCTACGGCATGGGCGTTTACTGGGCCAAAGAAGCGGCTAAGGATTTTTCAGGAAGAATTGAAATACTGGATTTGCGTTCGCTTAACCCGCTCGACTGGCAAGCTGTTGCTGACTCGGTTAAGAAACATGGCCGGGCATTTGTGCTAACGGAGGAGCCCTTGTTGAATTCCTTTGCCGAATCGCTGGCCAGCAGGATACAGAAAGAGTGCTTTCAACACCTGGATGCCCCCGTGTGGACACTCGGTGCGGCCAACCTGCCGGCCGTTCCGCTTAACGTTACCCTGGAGAAGATGATGCTGCCCAATGCGGAGAAGGTGAGTGCGGAAATAAAGCACTTGCTCGCGTACTAACAAAACGCTCAGAAAGGAAAACCAACCCCGATATTGTAAATTACAGGTTCGCGGTTTACTCCAAACGGCCCGAAGAATTTTATTTTATTGAGCACAAACCGGTCGCCTTCCGGCCGTGCCGGGTCATATACTTTCAGCCCCACATCAAACCGGAGGATGAGGAAAGAAAAGTTAAACCGAAGTCCGAAGCCTGTTCCCATTCCAATCTCCTTATAAAATTCCGTGAGTTTAAACTGCGAGTTGCCGTTTTCGATGACGTTATCGTTGTCATCCAGTTTAATCCGCGGTTTAAACGTCCATACGTTGCCCATATCGAAGAATACAGCTCCTTCAAAAAAACCGAAGAGTTTTCTGCGCAATTCAATGCTGTTTTCCAGCAGAATTTCTCCGGGCACCTCAAACTGGTAGCTGTATAGTCCGTCTTGAGCGGGATTGGTGCTCTCATCAGGCCGGTAACTGCCCGGGCCCAACCTTCGGGGCCGCCAGGCCCGCACGCTGTTGCTGCCTCCTGCAAAGAAATATTTTTCGTAGGGAAGCGCTTTGTTATCGCCATAGGAGTAGCCCACTCCGGCATTAAACCGGAATGCCAGGATGGTATTTTTGTTGACGATGGTAATCCTTCTGATGTCGGCATTCAGCCTGATGTACCGGAAAGTTTGCAGGTTTCGGTTTTCAACAATCGGGTAGGTAAACAACCCCTGCAAGGTGCCTCCGCTTTCAAAGGCCCATCGGAAAAACACTGAATTTTCCTCCAGGTTACCGTAGTTGTTATGATTCCACGACATGGCAAATCCGGTGCTGCTCACAAATGAAGGGTCGAAACTGAATTTCAGGGTGTTGCCCTGGTAGGTATAGAGGCTGTCGAGCAGGTCATCAAAATCTGGACGAAGTTTTGAATTGATAATGCTCAGGCTGGCAAACGTGAAATCAAACCTGCGGATACGTGAATTGTCCCAACTGTAAATGTAGTTGAACGAAGTGTTCGATCGTTGGTATTCAGGGCGGTCGGTGTAGTTGAAGCCAAGTTGGGCTTTGGTGCGCGGGTTAAGCCTTCCTAACTGGTACCGTTTTTCTTCTTTCAACGGGATGAGGAATTGCGGAAAAGTAATGGAAGCATTGATGCCGGCATCCACGCTTTGATAGACGCTGCCCAGATCGGTGGCTGCGGCAACACCTTCGTAGCCTATGCGTCCGTTCATTTCAAAGTTTTCCAGTCCCCTGAAGATGTTGCGTTTTTTGAAATTGAGGTTGTAGTACGGTCCGGGAAAACCCTGGGTAACGCTCACGCCCACTTCGTGCGACCACTGGTACCGGTCGAACCGGCTGGTAAAAATGTTGGCGATAAACTGGCCACCGGTTGTATCGAAGTTGATGTTTACAAACTTAAACACATCCAGGTTTGCCAGTTGCCGCTGGGTGGTAAAGGTTTCTGTCCGGCTGTAGGGTTTGTCGCGTTCAATGAAGATACGCTGGCTCAGAATTTTCAGGTTGTAGGTATTTTCGTAGCTGCTGAAGCGGATGTTGCGGAACACCTCCTGCTTCCGCTTTACTCCGGGAAGGTTGGTTCCTGCATCGGTGGTGAAATTAATTTCAGTGAGGTAGAATTTTTTATGGAAGCCGCGTTGGGCAGGTTCTTTTATGCTCACCTTTACCATAACGTTACGGCCGGTCAGTAAGGAGGTGTCCACTTCAAACAAAACGTATTGCCGGCTGAAGTCATAATATCCCTCATCTTTCAACATCAGGTCAATGCGTTCGCGCTCTTTTGAAAAATTATCCTGATTGTAGTGCTCCCCTTTTTTCAGGTAACTCACTCCCGAGTATTTTTCCAGTAATCTGCGGATGGCCGTATCGGCTGTTTCGTACACGATGCTGTCGAGAAGGTAGGGGGCACCCGGGTTAACTTGGTAGCGAACGTTAAGTCCGCGCGCCAGTTCCACGCCCAGCGGAGTGGCTTTTTCAGGTTCATACCATACTTCATTTTTAAAATACCCGTTTGCAAACAGGTAATTCTTTATCCGCTCAACCGCCAGGTTCCATTTGGCCGAATCAACAACCGCCAGGGGCTCGCCCCATTGCATGAACAGGTTTCCGTTCTGAATCCGGTTGTTGTACTTCTCAATGCTTTGTTGTTTGCGGAATTGCAGGTTGTTGATGCGTTTGTCTTTTTTCGTGCGAGCGATTTTGGCATCAACGGCTTTTATTTTTTTTTCTTTCTTTCTCTCAAACTTCTCCGGCTTGAAATTCCGCTCACCGGTGTAGTACATGGAAACAAGGAAGTGCATGGGCATAAACAGAAACTTTCGGTTGGTTTCGATGCCGGTCAGTTCCTCCAATTTCGATTTACTGAGGGTTTTGGGTGCCGTTACCTTCTGTTTGTAGAGCAGCTTCTCATTTTCTTTGAGGTGGCGCGTACCTAAGCAACTTTGAAGAAAGGCAGCGACAATAAAAAAATAATATTTACTTTTCGTAATGTTCAATTCCGTTTAGCAAATGCTTTCCAAGGCTCGTATTAAGTTTATCAAATCCTTGCAATTAAAGAAATACCGAAAACAGGAACAATGCTTTATCGTAGAGGGTGAAAAAAGTGTAATGGAAGTTCTGGACTCCAGCTATGCGGTACTTATCGTGGTAGCTACCCCTGGCTTTGTTGAAAGAA
>CAYNIH010000025.1:0-17651 GCA_964397115.1 uncultured Roseivirgaceae bacterium
CTTTTGGCCAGCCCCCGGATAGATCGCGCATCCATCTCCTTACCGTATGCCAAGGTTAGGTTGGCAACAGCGGTTTGCCTGGATTTGGCCGCTAGGTGATAGCTCAATCTGCCTAGAAAGCCAAACAACGACAACCAGGCATTGCGCGGAATAAAGCGCGCCAAAAAAATCAAAATACGGAACACTACATAAAGAAAGGTGTAGCGTACCCTTCTGCGGAATCGTTTCCATGCCTTCATTGCGCACTAAGATAGCAGATTACTGCACGCTGATTACCTTTGTGCATCATGAAAACCCTATACCTCGTAAGGCATGCCAAGTCAAGCTGGGCTGATCCCGGCCAACCCGACTTTGACCGCCCCTTAAACGAACGCGGAAAAAAAGATGCTCCGCAAATGGGCAAGCGTCTATACCAAAAGAAAATTCTGCCCGACCTGTTGCTAAGCAGTCCGGCAAAGCGTGCCCTGGCTACCTGCAAAAAAATTGCCCACGAAATCGGCTATGACGAAGAGAAAATTCAAACCAATAAGCGGTTATACCATGCCGATTCGGAAACCCTGCTTGACGTTATCCAACAACTGGATGACACCGTTAAAGAGGCCATGCTGTTTGGTCATAACCCCGGCCTCACCGATTTTGTCAACGAGGTATTGCACGCCAACCTGCCCAACCTGCCCACCTGTGGTGTCGTGGCGGCCCGTTTCATAACCAATACCTGGACTAAAGCCGATGCCACAACTTGCGAATTGCTGTTTATTGATTTCCCTAAAAACCCACAAGGTTAAAACTTGAATGGATCAACATCCCAAACTCGTTTTTTGAGAACGCCAAATTCCTTAAAGCGGTATCCTACAAGAATTTTAAACAGGTTGGTGGAGTTAGAAACGCGTACGTCTTCAAAGGTTACAATGCGCGCCTGAGCTGAAAATCCCAACCCGCCAAAAAGGCGGTCGCTGTTGAAGCCAACAGCTATGCGGGCGGTGCCGGTGCTGTTAATGCTGATGTCATCCCGCTTTAACCCTGATTCCTCTTCGTAATTTATCCAGTGGTGTGCCGGGCCAATGGTAATCGTACCATTGAGAAAAAACTTCTTCCATACCAGGTTATAGGAATACCCCGGGGCCATGCTAATGGTTGTATAGCGCAACGCGCTGAAGCCGGAGCCATCGCCTACCGAAAGTTGAACGGCCGGTTCAAGTAATGCCGAGTCAGCGGTAAGTTTAAAGGAATTAACAGTGGCATACAGCAAAACCGACCCCTTGCTTTTTAGTTGCCGTTCGGCATAGGTAAATGATGAGCGAAGCGAAAACTTCCGGTGATTAAAGATGTAGACACCCGAAACACCATAATTTCGTGTGACCAAATCGGTACGCTGAGGATACGGCATACCTGGCGGAACAGGGTTCTCGCTGTCTTTCAGATAAAATCCCGAATACTTCTGGTAATATACATCGGCACCCCATTTTTTAGATAGGATGTTCAGTTGCAGGTCGCGTGCATCCGACTCACCATAAATGGATTTGCTGCTTTCATCCAGCGGAATGGCCACGGTAACCTCAAAGCCCAGTTCGAAAAGATAGAAGCCGGCACCCAGCGTAAACCGGTTGTTCGGCACAAATTCAATCTTTCGTCCTTTCTGTGCTTTATTTTGAATATCGAAGGTAAGGGAACGTTGCTTAATTACCGGCCAGATGAAAAAATGATCGGGATATTCCTGAATATAATGCGCCCGCAGGGAGTCAGCCGGCTGCGATAATCCCTGCACAACGCTAACGGTAACGATAAAAAACAGGAGTACTGCTTTCAAAGAATATACTCACTTAAGTCCTTATTCTTTGCCAGTGCGCTGAGTTTTTCACTAACCATTGGTGCATCAATACTGATTTTTGATCCCGGCTTTATCTGGTCCGGCACATCAAATAAAAGCTCATTCAGCAGCCGGCTCATTACGGTTTGAAGCCTCCGGGCACCAATGTTTTCCACTTCGGCATTCAGGGTAAAGGCTGTGCGGGCTATCTCCTGAATGGCGGCCTCGGTAAACTCGATAGTTACACCTTCTGCTTCGAATAATGCCTGGTACTGTCGGGTAAGGGCATTACGTGGTTCTTTCAATATGCGCACAAAATCTTCTTGCGTGAGGTTGCTCAACTCAACGCGAATCGGGAATCGTCCCTGTAGTTCGGGTATCAGGTCGGAAGGCTTGCTGATGTGAAACGCCCCGGCAGCAATAAACAACACGTGATCGGTTTTGATAACTCCGTATTTTGTATTTACAGTACTCCCCTCAACAATGGGCAGCAAATCGCGCTGCACGCCTTCGCGGCTAACATCGGGACCTCCTCCCCCCTTTTTATATCCGGAGGCCACCTTATCAATTTCATCAATAAAAATAATCCCTGAATTTTCAGCAAGCCGGATGGCCTCATCTTTTACTTCGTCCATATCAATCAGGCGCAGGGCTTCTTCTTCAAGCAAAATCCGTCTGGCTTCGGCTACAGTAACTTTTTTCTTCTTCGCTTTTTTGGGGAGCATCCCGCTCAGCATCTCCTGCAGGTTCATCATCGAAACTTCGTCCATCATGCCGGCCCCGATCATGCCGATGTTTGGATTTCCGGAGGGTTTGATTGTAATTTCAATTTTGCGCTCTTCCAGTTCGCCATTTTTCAATTTTTCCCTGAATACCTGCCGTGTTCGTTCATTAAGTTCAACGTCACTTTTTGGTACTTCGTCTGACAGGTTTTCGGTCTGCCCGAGGAATCCGGTTCGCACCGGCTGTCGCAGGGGTGGGATCAGCGCATCGAGCATGGCATCTTCCACCATCTGTGCGGCTTTGTCGCGCACTTCTTCTTTCTTCCTGGCTTTCACCATATTCACCGATTGCTCTACCAGGTCGCGCACCATGCTCTCCACATCGCGCCCAACATAACCCACTTCGGTAAACTTGGATGCCTCAACCTTCACAAAAGGTGCATCGGCAAGCCGGGCAAGCCTGCGGGCAATTTCGGTCTTCCCTACTCCGGTAGCCCCAATCATCAGGATATTGTTCGGGATGATTTCGGTACGCAAATCCGATTGCACATTCATCCTTCTCCACCGGTTGCGGAGTGCAATGGCTACGTTTCGTTTGGCATCCGCCTGGCCAACAATGTATTTGTCCAGTTCATCAACAATCTGGCGGGGGGTAAGGTAATTCTCGTTCATCATCGTTTGTTTCGTTTCATCAACATCGTTTTAGTGTTTGCCAAAAGTGTAAACGCATAGGCAGCATGGCCTCCGCTATAACTTGCCCGGCTTACCACGCATTCAACCTGGTTTACGCGCAGGGAGAAGCCAAGGGTAAAGCCGTGCATGCCTGCACCGGTTGCGTCTTTCAGCTCCTGCTGGCGCTTGTTGTTGTATCCGGCCAGTATCGTTACGTTTTTGTGTACCAGCACCTCCATGCCCAGGTTAATGTGTTTAAAAATTACGTTTAGTGTTGAAGAATTTTCTGCATCGTCTGTTTGATCATTATTTGTTTTACCCAGCCTGGCAAGGTTATAAGCGGTAAAAGAAAAGCGAACGGGCATGTGCTCAGGCTTAAAGGTTGTACCAATCTGCACATCAACAGGCAAGGCTGTATTGCTGGTTTCAGAATATTCATCCAGCATGAAACCGAAGTTACGGATAACCAACCCCGTGGTCACGTGCTTGCGAGGATGAACGAACACTCCGCCAATGTCGGTAAGCAATGCCGAAGCCCGAAAGCCGGCAACAGTTGAAAACACACCTTTAATAGTTACGCCCAGCCGGAACACACCAACCTGGTGACTTTTTCCTAAAAGAATTTCGGTGTCGCCCGCGGTGAATACTCCGGTTTCAGCACCCGAGGCATCATACCCAACCAGTTCGCCATAGTTAACATGCCTGACACCAAAGGTCATCACACCAATCCTATTAAAGCGAGGCGCATACGAAACAGTAGCCTGACCAATATCGGCCAGGTAAAACAAATATCCTGCGGAGGCCATGCCGGCCAGCGTATCGGCAGCCAATGCCGGGTTATTAAAAACAAAATTAATGTCGTCCCCCGCAAACGAAACGTTAATCCCACCAAGGGCTGCAAGCCGGGCATGGGCAGGTATGTTAAGAAATTCAAAAGACTGGGCATTGCCCGATTGCGCCCAGGCAAAACCAACCCAATTTACCAGCCCTATAATGATTAAAGTCTTCAACCCTGCAAGGCTACAGAAATTTACCCGGATTTTCAGCCGGTATTCTTTTGCTCGGAAAGCACAAAACGGATGGGGTTCTTAACTTTCTCCTTCTTCAGGGCAATTTTTAATACCTGATCCACGGTATCCACAAAATGAAAGCGAAGGCCTTTAAGGTAATGCTTTTCAATTTCAGCTATATCCTTACGGTTTTTCGCGCTAAGAATAATCTCCCGGATACCGCTTCGCTTGGCAGCCAGAATTTTTTCTTTGATGCCGCCTACGGGAAGCACTTTTCCGCGCAGTGTAATTTCGCCCGACATGGCCAGGCGGGCTTTTACTTTCCGCTGGGTATAAATTGAGGCCAGCGAAGTGAACATGGTTATGCCGGCCGATGGTCCGTCTTTTGGCACCGCACCAGCCGGCACATGAATATGGAGATCGTATTGCTGAAATACGCGCGGATCAATACCCAGCGTCTCGGCATTGGATTTAAGGTAAGAAAGTGCCGCCATGGCCGATTCTTTCATTACCTCGCCCAACTGCCCTGACAAGGTTAACGTGCCTTTTCCTTTGCTAAGGCTGGATTCGACAAAAAGTATTTCGCCACCTACCTGAGTCCAAGCCAGGCCGGTTACCACACCGGCAATGTCGTTGCCCTGATATAGTTCCTCATCGAACACCTCGGGGCCCAACGCCTTGCGGATGAGTTCATCGTTAACTGTTTTGGCATACAGTTCATTCATCGCTACGGATTTGGCGATATGACGAATGATTGAACCGATTTTACGCTCCAGGTTGCGCACCCCCGATTCGCGGGTGTACCGATCAATTACCCGGGCAATGGTTTTTCGGGTAAACGTACAGTGGGTCTCCTTTAACCCATGTTCGGCAAGTTGCTTGGGTACCAGGTGTCGCAAGGCAATTTCCGTTTTCTCTTCAAGGGTATAACCGGTAATTTCAATTATTTCCATCCGGTCGCGCAATGCCGGGTGGATAGTATCCAGCGTGTTGGCCGTGGCGATAAAAAGCACTTTGGAAAGATCGTATTCTACTTCAAGGTAATTATCGCCAAAGGTGTTGTTTTGTTCTGGGTCGAGCACCTCAAGCAATGCGGATGATGGATCACCACGAAAATCGGAACGCACCTTATCAATTTCATCGAGGATGAAAACAGGGTTTGACGATTGCGCTTTTTTAATGTTCTGCAAAATTTTTCCGGGCATAGCGCCAACATAGGTTTTGCGGTGGCCGCGTATTTCGGCCTCATCGTGCACACCACCCAGCGACATCCGTACATACTTGCGCCCCAGCGCTTTGGCTATGGATCTTCCGAGACTTGTTTTGCCTACACCTGGCGGACCATACAGGCATAAAATGGGGCCTTTCATATCCTGCTTCAACTTGAGCACCGCCAGGTATTCTAAAATTCTCGTTTTAACCTTTTCCAGACCGAAGTGGTCGGCATCCAGTATTTTCCGTGCTTTCTTCAGGTCAAAGTCATCCACAGTGTACTCGCCCCACGGAAGTTCCAGCATAAACTCCACGTAGTTCATCACCACCGGGTACTCAGCAGCCTGCGGGTTAATGCGCAGCAGTTTATCCAACTCTTTGTTGAAATGGTCGGCAACCGGCTTTGACCATCTTTTCAGTTCTCCCCTTTTGCGTAATGCCTCTACCTCCTTGTCGGGTGTATCGTAACCCAATTCATCCTGCAGCACTTTTATCTGCTGCCTCAAAAAATAATCGCGCTGCTGCTGATCAATATCGGTATGAACTTTCTTCTGGATTTCATTTTTGAGCTCGAGCATCTGAACCTCGCGAAGCATAAACTGCAGCAGCAGGGTGCCCCGGTCAATTATATTTTCGGTTTCCAGTATTTTCTGTTTATCCGCAACCTCCACGTTCAGGTTGGACGCGAGGAAATGAATTAAAAACGGAACGCTTTGGATATTGTCTAAAGCAATTTGCGCTTCCTGCGGGATTTCGGGATTCAGTTTTAAAATTTTAAAGGCCGACTCTTTGAGCGATTGCACCAGCGCCTTCCCTTCTTTGGTCATTTCCACGGGTACCTCACGATGTAAGGTTACCCGTGCCGTAAGCCAGGGCTCTTCCTGAACAAATTCGGTAACATGAAACCGGTTTTTTCCCTGGATAATGATGGTGGTGTTGCCGTCAGGCAGCACCAGCATTTTAATAATTCGCGCAACGGTTCCTGTACGGTATAATTCATCGGTAGAGGGTTCCTCGGCCTGGGCATTCTTCTGAGCAATTACACCGATGATCCGGTTTCCCTGATAGGCTTTCTTCACCAACTTAATAGATTTCTGGCGACCAACGGTTATTGGGATGACTACCCCTGGAAACAATACAGTGTTCTTTATTGGCAGAATGGAGAGTTCATCGGCCAGATCTTCGGGCTTTAAATCACTCTCCTGTTCAGGGTTAATTAACTGGATGAGTTCATCACCATCATCCTGAACAAGTTGTATTGGAACGGTTTTAAACATGAATTCCTGTGTCAAATTGGCATCCGTAAGCCCGGCAAACGGGCTTACGGAATTGAGGTCATTAACCTGACAATAGCAATGCCAATGCGTTGTAAAAGAAGTAAAATTGTATCAACTTTAGTGAGCCAGCACCTTTAAGCGAACCAAGTTGTAGTGAAAACCTGTTTTTTAAACTGTTTTATTAGCATTTACCTGCTCGTTCAACTTCCCGTTTACGCACAGAAAAAAAAGGAAAAATTCAAGCCTGCCGGTGTTGTGCAGGTAAACGACAGCCTGACAACCTACAGCCAATCTGACATTTTCGCGTTCCCCAACATCAACAAAATCCCTTTCTATATCGATCGTCAGAAATTTAACCACATACGGCAACTGGAGGCATCCTTTGCCGGAGAGTCACTCTACCGTGCACTCAAAGAGTACGTGGGCAACTTTGGCATTGATAACTTTCCGCGCAACACCTCGATGATTTGGCAACTGGCCAAACTTTCGGAAAAGTATGGCCCAAAGGGCGAAGCCGTGCTGCTCTATAAACTGGCGCTTAAACACCACCACCCCAATGCCGACCGAAACAAAATCCAGCACGAATACGAAGTGCTTACCGAAAACCAGCGCGATTACTTTGTTCCGTTGGATCAATATTACCAGTTGGTAGCTTACCGCAAAGAAGTGGATACGCTCCGGCCACCGCATGGCGTACTGCTGAACATGGGCATCAGCATTAATTCACTCAAAGAAGATTACGCCCCCACCATCGGCAATGTGGATACCCTGCTGCTGTTCACCTCCAAGCGAAACATGCACGCCAGCCTCATTGAACGAAAGTACGATGAGGACTTATTTTTCAGCGTACGCGAATACGGACTCTGGATGGATGCACAGGAGTACAAAGACATTAATACGAGCGACAATGAAGGATCGGCCTGCCTTAGCCACGATGGCAAGCACCTGTACTTTGCCCGGTGCAAAACCGAACCCAAAGGCGACTGCGATATTTTTGTTGCCGATTTAATGCGGGATAATTCCTGGGGTAATGTTCGAAGCCTTGGTCCAGCCATCAACTCCATTTATTGGGACTCCCATCCATCGCTGTCGCATTCAGGCGATACCTTGTTTTTTGTGTCAGACCGGGTGGGCGGATTCGGCATGACCGACATTTATTTTTCAGTAAAAGATGCCAGCGGCAACTGGCAAAAGGCGCAGAACATCGGCCCTATTGTTAATACCCGCATGGCCGAGGTGAGCCCCTTCTTTCACCATGCGTTTAATGTCCTGTACTTCAGCTCAAACGGGCACCCGCTCAACTTTGGCGATTTTGATATTTACAAATCGTACAAACAAGGCAACCAGTGGGGCGAACCTAAAAACATCGGGCCGCTGGTGAACGGGCCGGGGAGTGAATATTATTTTACCATTGACTCAAAATCGAAAGAACTTTATTATGCCCGATCGGAAAGTGAAGACCCTAAAAACCTCGATCTCTTTTCTTTTCCCGTACCCATGGAAGCCCAGCCCGAAGCGGTAGCCCAATTGAAAGGTACCCTCACCAACAGCCGCACAGGCAACCCGATGAAGGGCATTGTTTCGATTATTGACCTTGATCAGGGCGTTGAGGTAGCGCCAAAATTTTTGAGGCCCGATGGCAGTTTTGATTTCAGCCTCATTAACAAACGCAACTACCTGCTCATTATTCAAGGCGATGATTACTTCCGGATTGAAGAAATCTTTTTCATGGATGGCGACATGGAAATTAACAAGCTAACCGAACCGCTGGAAAGCCGGATAGCTTTTAAGTCGCTGGAGTTTGAAAGCGGCAAAGCCGATATTTTACCCCCCATGCATGCCGACTTAAACCGGCTGGGAAATTTTCTTATTGACCACCCTGAACTGAGCCTGACCATCAGCGGCCATACCGATTCGGAAGGCCGGGCCGATGCCAACCTTAAGCTTTCGCAGGCACGGGCCGATGCCATACGTAGTTACCTGATGGATGAATTCAAAATAGCATCAAACCGAATTACCGCAATAGGATATGGCGGAACGCGGCCCATAGTAGAAGAGAAAACCGAAGACGACCGGAGGTTAAACCGAAGGGTGGAATTTGAAATCAGTAACAGAAGGAATTAACTCCGGTGATTTTGCAACAAACCCACAACGGTTTTACGAAAATTATCAGTCAAAGAGTTTAATGATGTCGTTGGCAAAAATCAGCACCATCAGCGTAAGCAAAAATACCATGCCTGCCTTTTGCGCGCGCTCCAGAAACTTGTCAGACGGTTTTCGCTGCGAAATAATTTCATATCCCAGAAACATTACATGGCCGCCATCCAACGCAGGTATCGGCAACAGGTTCATAAATGCCAATACCAGCGAAAGCACACCCGTTAACGACCAGAACCGCTCCCATTCCCACGTGCGGCCAAATGCCTGCATTATGCCAATCGGGCCCGACAGGGATTCTTTTGGAGAGAGCACGCCCGATAAAATTTTGCCGAATGCCTTTACCTGCACCACCAACGTAGTAAAGGCCCGCGTGGTGCCCAGCGGGATTGACTGGAAAAAACCATACTGAATTCGTTCTTCGGCCTGGCTTAAAAATTCTGTCGGCATCTGGGCATAAAAGCCAATGGCCGGCTGCCCTGTAAGCTTCTCCTTAAAGGAAAGCAAGCGACCGTTGCGTTCAACGGTAAAGGCAACCGAGTCGGTACGTAAGCGCACCAACCGGGTAACCTCATCGTGATACATAACAGGCTGGCCGTTAACGGCTTTTACCACATCGCCTTTTAGAAGGCCAACCCGGGCGGCTGCCGAACCCGGCACCACCTTTTCGACAACCGAAGGAAACCGGTACCATAAAAAGTTAACCAGGCCCTCCTTGCGGTTAAACTGCTGGATGAAATCGGGCGGAATGGCAATCGTCAGTTCCTGTCCGTTACGTTCAACGGTGTAAGAGGCATTGTCGGCCAGCAGGTTTTTCGGGTCAACCAGTTCCTGGAAGTAGCGGTAGTCGCGCCCGTTAATTTTCACAATTTTATCACCGGTTTGCAACCCGATGCGCTCTCCGGCAGCGCCTACGGCAAAGCCTCCCTGTTCATTGATTTTATCTTTGAGCAGGTACGAGTCGCCATAGAAATAAGTAATGCCGATAAAAATTAAAATACCCACCACCACGTTTACGATGATTCCGCCCAGCATTACGATGAGCCGCTGCCACGCAGGTTTGCTGCGGAACTCCCAGGGTTTGGGTTCCTGCTTCATGGCTTCGGTATCGAGCGACTCATCAATCATTCCGGAGATTTTTACGTAGCCGCCCAGGGGAATGGCGCTTATGGCGTACTCCGTCTCGCCTTTTTTAAACGACCAGATTTTAGGAGGAAACCCGATTGAAAATTGTTCTACCCGCATGCCAAAATACTTGGCAGCTACCAGGTGGCCCAGTTCATGTACGGCTACTAAAATTGAAATGCTCAGCAGCAGCTGGGCAAGTGAAATCATCCAATCCATTATTTACAAAATTCTAACGCTCTAATCCGTGTTTCTTTGTCTGTTTCAACGTAATCTGCGTAAGCAGGATTACCGATATAATCCATTTTTTCAAGGCATCGTTCCACCACGTCCGACATTTTCAGAAAGCCGATTTTGTCGTTCAGGAATTGCGCCACGGCCACTTCGTTGGCTGCATTTAGCACACAGGGCATGTTTCCGCCCCGCTTCAGCGCCTCGTAAGCGAGTGCAAGATTACGAAAAGTTTCGGTATCGGGTGTTTCGAAGGTCAGGCTGGGGTAATCGGTAAACCTGAACCTTGGAAAATCCGATTTTAGCCGGCTGGGGTAAGCAAGGGCGTATTGAATGGGCAACCGCATATCGGGCAATCCCATTTGGGCTTTGATGGAGCCATCTTCAAACTGAACCATCGAGTGAATAATCGACTGGGGGTGCACCACTACCTCAACCTGGTCGGCCGAAAGGCCAAAGAGCCACTTGGCTTCAATTACCTCAAGGCCTTTGTTCATTAACGTGGCCGAGTCAACAGTAATTTTTGCACCCATGTTCCAGTTGGGGTGTTTTAACGCCTGCGCCTTGGTTACGGCCAGCAGTTCATCACGGCTTTTACCCCGAAACGGTCCGCCCGAAGCAGTGAGGATGATCTTCTCAATGTTGTTGTGAAACTCCCCCGCGATGCACTGAAAGATGGCTGAATGTTCCGAATCAACCGGATAAATATTTACGCCCTTCTCGCGCGCCAGCGCAGTAATTAATGCGCCCGCCACCACCAGCGTCTCTTTGTTGGCCAGCGCAATGGGTTTACCTGCTTCGATGGCCCTGATGGTGGGCAGCAACCCGGAGTACCCGACAAGCGCAGTAAGCACCAAATCAATGCTTTCCATTTGCACCACCGCTGCCAGCGCAGCATCACCGGCATAAACTTTTACAGGATAGGGCTGAAGCGCCTGTTTTACTTTTTCATACAGGGCATCGGCTCCGATAACCACTGCGTTGGGGGTAAACTCAATAGCCTGCTGAACGAGCAGTTCGGCATTGTTCTGAGCCGTGAGCACCTCCACTTCAAAGGCTTCAGGGTGAGCCCTGATGACGTCAAGGGCCTGCGTACCGATGGATCCGGTTGAACCGAGGATGGCGATATGTTTTTTTTCAGGTTTCAGTTTTTCAATAGATCAATTTTTCCATTCCCGGAAAGCATGTACGGTAAAGCCGTTTTCACCTAGCGGTAAATCTATTTAATTCATTTGCAATTTTCCGATCGTTTGAAAGCCGCGGCACCTTGTTTTGCCCGCCCAGTTTACCCAGCGCTTTCATGTACTCAATAAAGGCATTCGGTTTAAGTGGAGTAATTTTTAAGGCATGGAGTATGCTTCCGGTAATCAGATCATCGTAATAAACATTTAACGCGCGCATTTGGTTATCCAGTTCCATCGCAAAGGTTGCCATATCATGCGGAGCCCGGCTGAATTCAACCAGCCACTCGTGATGAGGCAATCCCTCGGCCGGGGTAACCTGGGGAGCTACAGTAAACTCGATCAACTCAACCTCCGGAAATTTTTCCATAGCTGCTTTCATAGCCTTCTCTACTTCTTCACCGATAACGTGCTCGCCAAAAGCAGAAATAAAATGCTTGATGCGCCCGGTAACAACCAGCCGGTACGGCTCTTTTGAAACAAACTTTACCGTATCGCCTATGGAGTAGCCCCACAGTCCGGCATTGCTGTTGATAACGAGTGCATAGTTCTTGTTCAGTTCTACTTCCTCAATGCTCAGCCGGGCAGGCGATTCGTTAAAATAGTCATCGGCTGGGATAAATTCATAAAACATGCCGTTGTTGAGCAGCAGCAGCAAACCCGGTTCATGCTGCGAATCCTGGTAGGCAATAAACCCTTCGGATGCCGGGTAGGTTTCGATGGAGTCGATGGGTTTGCCGATGGATTCCTGCAACTTTGCCCGATAGGGCTCAAAGTTTACTCCACCATAAACAAATACCGAAAAATTGGGGAACACATCTTTTATCTTCTTGCCGGTACGTGCATGAATGCGATCAAAATACATTTGCACCCAGGGTGGTATTCCGGAGATGAGCGTCATGTTGGCATGAAGGGTTTCATCAATAATGCGCTCCAGTTTTTCTTCCCAGTCTTCGATACAGTTGGTGGCATACGAGGGCTTTTGATTGGTGCGCAGGTAAGCAGGCACCAGGTGGTTGGAAATTCCGGAGAGCCTTCCGGTTTTTATGCCCGCAATCTTATCCAGGCGGGGACTTCCTGAAAGGAAAATCAAATTGCCATCGAGGAACGAAGCGTTACCGGTTTCATGAACGTAGGCAAGCGTAGCGTTGCGTGCACTGATGAAATGGCTGTACTTCGAGTCGTGCGAGATGGGAATATATTTAGTTCCCGAAGTAGTGCCTGAAGTTTTGGCCAGGTAGGCCGGCTTTCCTTTCCACAACACATCGGCTTCGCCTGTCAATATCCGGTCAATGTAAGGCTTTAGTTGCTCATAGTCGCGAACGGGCACCTGCTTTTTAAAATCGGTATACGATTGTATCGAAGAAAATCCATGATCCCTGCCAAAGGCAGTTTGGCGAGCAGCCTGAACAAGGTTGTTCAGTGTTTGCCGTTGAATAAGCCCGGGCTGCTTGGCCCATGCGCGGGTTTGGGCCGCAACATAGGCGGCAAATGGTTTGGCCAGTAGAGAGCGGATTCCCATACCGGCCAAAAGTAATGTAAACCTCCCGTGTTTTAAAAACGTGTAAGCCTGCCTTGGTTTAAAACCCGACAGGTTTAACGGATTATATTTGTAAAAAAATTAATTAGCGGCTCAACTTTTTCTGCCCGGTAACCATCAACCGTCTGATCGTAACATGAATACATTAAAAATAATTTTAACGGGCTTTCTGGCAGGTGTTGCCGGGGCCTATGCAGGTTTTCATTTTTTTATCAAAGACAACATCCCTCAACCGCAGCCCGACACCGTGTTTACCAATCTGCAATACGAGTCTGCCCTACCTCCAGAAGTAACCGAACCCTCACAATCGGAAACGCCAGCTGAATTAACCGATTTCAGTGTGGCGGCCAATAAAGCCATACCCAGTGTTGTGTATATCAACAGTATTTTCAAGGGAGCCACCTACTCTCCGTTCGATTGGTTTTTTGGTGGAACAACCACCCAAACACAGGTAAGCAGCGGGTCGGGGGTAATCTTCACCGGCGATGGGTACATCATCACCAACAACCATGTTATTGAATCAGCCGAACGGATTGAGGTGATGTATAATAAAAAAGTGCACCCTGCAGAACTCATTGGCACGGATCCTTCCACCGATCTGGCTGTATTAAAAATAGAAGAAACCAACCTCCCGGCCATTGCACTGGGCTCATCAAAGGATGTTCAGGTAGGCGAATGGGTAGTGGCAGTAGGAAATCCGTTCTCGCTTTCCTCAACCGTAACAGCGGGGATCGTCAGCGCTAAAGGCAGACGGATAGGCATACTCGAAGATAAATTTCCAATTGAATCATTTATTCAAACCGATGCAGCCATTAATCCGGGTAACAGTGGTGGGGCACTGGTAAACAAAGCCGGGGCGTTGGTGGGGATTAATACCGCCATCCTTTCGCGAACCGGAAGTTATACCGGTTACGCGTTTGCCGTACCGGTAGATATTGCCAAAAAGGTTTTTGATGACTTGGTGAAATACGGGGTGGTACAAAAGGCGTTGTTCGGTGCTAATGTAATCGAAAATAATTTCCAGAATGCCCGCAAGTATGAGTTAAAAACCGAGGGCATTGATTTTAAAGGAGTACTGGTTGAAAGCCTGGATAGGGAGGGGCCTGCCCTGAAGGCCGGACTGAAGCCGGGCGATGTTATTATCCGGATAAACAACATGGAAATTAACAGCCAGAGTGCATTTGAAGAAGAACTGGCTTACCGCTACCCGGGCGATAAGGTGCTGGTTACCTACCTGCGCGACAACAAAACGTTAACCGCTTCGGTTACCCTGGTCAACAAAACGGGCACAACGGATATTGTGAAACGCAAAATTTATTCCTCCGCCTCACTGGGTGCCGAACTGGAGGCCACCGATTATGGCATCAAAGTTTTCAAGATAAAAGACAAGAGCCTACTCAGGCAAATCGGGGTGCCCGAAAATTTTACCATCATTGCCATTAACCGGGTGCGGGTTAAGGAACCGGAAGATGTAATCGAGTTTTTCGAAAAATTTAAAGGTCGTGGTTACATCTACGGTGTGAACAGCGCCAAGCAGCAGGTGGAGATTCCTTTTATTATCCGGTAACCAGTAATTTATCAACGGAACACAACTCACTGATGAAGGAACCGTTTACAAATGCTACCGGATCAATTCATCCGTAGTTTCAGTTTTTTGCCGAGTTCTTCCACCGAGGATTTAAAATTCGAATCGGTTTTCATCATGTCTTCCACTGATTCGAGCGCATGGATAACCGTGCTGTGATCGCGACCGCCAAAGTTTTCGCCAATCAGGGCAAGGGTTAACTGGGTATAGCGTTTGCAGAAGTACATGGCCACTTGCCGGGGAATAACGATTTCGCGTTTCTTTACTTTTCCTTTCATCATCTCCAGGTCGACTTTGAAATACTCCGAAACGGTTTTCTGAATAAAGTCAACACTTACATCGGCCTGGATTTCTTTGATGATGTTTTTAAGCACTTCTTTTGCAAGGTCAAGATCAATTTCTTTTTTCAACAGGGTGGCATGGAAAATCAACGAGTTTAACACGCCTTCCATGTCGCGCAGGTTGGTATCCACGCTGTAGGCCAGGTATTCGGCTACTTCGATAGGCATGGTGATGCCATCGGCCTGCATTTTCCGGTGAATAATAGCCAGCTTTGTCTCAAAATCAGGTTCCTGCAAATCGGCCGTCAGGCCCCACTTAAAGCGTGAGAGGAGCCGCTCCTGAAAACCCTTCATGTCGCGGGGAGGGCAATCGCTGGTCATAATTACCTGCTTGCCCGATTGGTGCAACTGATTAAAAATATGAAAAAACATTTCCTGAGTTTTCTCCCTGCCTGCCAGGAACTGTACATCATCAAGAATCAGCAGATCAACCTGAAGGTAAAAATTCTGAAAATCCTGAAGTTTGTGATTTTGTAACGCATTCAGAAACTGCGTGGTAAAATCGTTCTGATCAACATACAGTACAATTTTATCCGGCATGTTGCCGCGTATTTCATTGCCGATGGCTTGTACCAGGTGCGTTTTGCCCACACCCACACCTCCGTACAGCATAAGTGGATTAAACGAAGTAACACCAGGTTTTTTTGCTACGGCAAGTCCGGCCGACCGTGCAAGCCGGTTGCAATCGCCTTCTACAAAATTATCGAAGGTATAATTAGGGTTCAGTCGGGAGTTAACCGTTTGTGGGTTCAGCGCCTTGTAAGTAAATGGTGAATACTCATTGTCAAGGCCGTTAGTGGTCCGCCTGTTACTCATGCCGTTGGGGTAATGTACAGTAACAGGCGGGTTATTGGTGTTTCCGCTGTCAACCACTACTGAATACTCCAGCCGGCCGTTAGGGCCCAGTACTTTCTGCAGTGCCTTTTTCAGAACGGGCACATAGTTATCCTCAAGCCACTCGTAGAAAAACTGCGAGGGTACCTGTATGGTCAGTACATCTCCCTCAACTTGCACCGGAACGATGGGTTTAAACCAGGTAGAATAATTTTCTTCTCCGACTGATTCCCGTATTATTTCGAGACAGTCGTTCCATAGGGTTGTGCAATCAGCTACCATTAAGTGTTTTGGTTTAAGAATTACCTTCCGTGGGGAAAAAGGGAGACAAAGATGTAAAAAAAGGTTTTAGGAAAACAAGTGTGTCTTGTCTTGATTTTGTTGAAAAATTTTTCGTTATATAAGCAAGCTGCCTTCCCTCATAAAGAGCTGAAATCTTATGAAAGAAAAAAAACAATCAGGCAAACGATTGTGTGTTTGTTATCTTGCACCATGGCTAAGGGTAAAGTTGATTTATTCGCTGAATTTATTAAGCCGGACTACACGGATTGGATCGCTGCGGCCCGTGAAGAACTGAACGGAAACGATCCTGAGCAGGCATTAGCCTGGCAAGTTACTGATTTACAGGGGTATCCATTTTATTCGCGCGCGCAATGCCCAAACCAGCTAACGCCTGCTATTTCGGTTATGCCATGGCAAAATGTTCCCTGCCTAACGGTTACTGATTCGGAAAAATGCAATGCATTGGCCCTTGCTCATCTTAATCAGGGTGCAGATGGGGTTTTATTTTCACTTCAGCACAACACCGATATTCCCCTGGATATCCTTTTAGATAAAATTGAATGGCCACATTGTTCCATCTCTTTTTTACTCGATGAATTGCATAATTTCTTTCCTGTTCGCCTGAAAGAGTACATCACTAAAAAAAAATATTCTTCTCATGAGTTAACCGGATCGCTCTTTATTAAAAGTTATGCACACCATCCACAAACAATTAACAACATTGTCCACAACTTGGTGTCACTAACCCATTTTAATTGCCTGGGGTTATATGTTTCAGACGACAAGCCTGCTGATCGCATCGCAACCAGTCTTGCACGGGCAGTGGCGCTCGTTTCGCACCTTGAAGAGACAGGCATTAGCCCCCAGGTTGCCCTGCACCGGATAAGTTTTGCCATTGAAACCGGCCCCGACTTCTTCATTGAAATAGCCACGTTACGCGCCATGCGGTTATTGTGGTTTCAGGTTGTGCGGGCTTATGGTGTTTCAGATTATGAACCAACCGACTTATGTCTTCATGCCCTCTCAACACGTTGGGTACACCCGTCAATTGAACCTCACAGCAATATACTGAAAAACACCACCGCGGCCATGGCTGCCGTTATCGGAGGATGCAATGCATTAACCGTGTTCCCGGAAAACGAGCACGATGACCGGCTGGTTAGAATTGCCCGCAATGTTTCCATCCTGCTGAAGGAAGAATCAAAGTTTGATAAAGTGGCTGACCCCCTTGGCGGATCATTTTACCTTGAATCACTGACCTGCCAGCTGATGGAAAGGGCCTGGTCGTTGTTTCAACAAAAAGTTGCCGGCTTATGAAACCCAATTTCACCAAAATTTCATCAGCCGGTTTTAGTAAACCCGGCATGCATTTCCCTAAACTACCCGGCTGGGAAAGCCCCGAAGGAATTATAATTAAACCCGTTTATACTGAAGAGGATTCTGCCCGGTTAACCCACATTCAATTTGTTTCGGGCATACCGCCCTACCTGCGCGGCCCGTATGCTACCATGTACACCTTGCGCCCGTGGACCATCCGGCAGTATGCAGGTTTTTCAACAGCCAAAGAATCCAACGCGTTCTACCGCAGAAACCTTGAAGCAGGGCAGCGCGGCTTGTCAGTGGCGTTCGATTTGGCCACCCACCGCGGTTACGATTCCGATCACCCGCGGGTAGC
>CAYNIH010000026.1:0-17403 GCA_964397115.1 uncultured Roseivirgaceae bacterium
CAATTCCCTTTCGGGCAAAAAAGAACGATTTACCCCGCTGAAATCGCCTTTTGTGGGGCTCTACTCCTGTGGCCCTACGGTTTATAATGAAGTCCATCTTGGCAACCTCCGAACGTTCACTGCCTTTGATGTTGTATTCCGCTACCTCACCCACCTCGGATACAAGGTTCGGTATGTCCGTAACATTACGGATGCCGGCCACCTGACCAACGATGCCGGTGAGGGCGTTGACCGGATTGAAGAAAGCGCCAAACTGGAACAACTGGAGCCGATGGAGGTTGTGCAGAAGTACACCTTCAGCTTTCACGAAGTGTGCCGGATATTCAACATCCGGCCACCGTCTATTGAGCCCACGGCAACCGGGCATATTGTTGAACAGATTGAAATGGTGAAAAAAATTCTTGCCAATGGGTATGCCTATGAAGTGAATGGCTCGGTGTACTTTGATGTGCGCAAGTTTATGGAAAAATATAACTATGGCGAGTTAAGCGGGCGCAACATTGATGACTTGCTGGAGGGCACACGCGAGTTGGACCGGCAGGATGAAAAACGCCATGCGGTTGACTTTGCCATCTGGAAGGCTGTTTCACCCAACCACATTCAGCGGTGGCCCTCACCTTGGGGAGAAGGCATTCCTGGCTGGCACCTGGAGTGCTCGGCCATGGGCACAAAATACCTGGGTGAACAATTTGATATTCACGGAGGAGGCATGGATTTAAAGTTCCCGCACCACGAATGCGAAATCGCGCAAAGCATTGGTGCATACGGTAAAGCACCGGTTCGCTATTGGATGCACGCTAACATGCTTACCGTAAATGGTGAGAAGATGAGCAAGTCGAAGGGTAATTCGTTCTCTCCCCGCGAATTGTTTACGGGTTCCCATCCGTTGTTGGCAAAGGCCTACAGCCCGATGGCCGTGCGATTCTTCATGTTGCAATCACACTACTCCAGCACACTCGATTTTTCAAACGAAGCGTTGCAGGCCGCTGAAAAAGGGTATAAAAAATTAAGCAATGCGCTGACTACAGTTAAAAAACTTAACCATCCAGGCGGCCAGGGAAAGCAGGAAACAGACTTACTCAAGCTCATTGATGAAGCCTACCTCAACATGAGCGATGACTTCAATACCGCCAAAACGCTTGCTGTGTTGTTCGAGATGGCGGGCCGGATTAACGACTTCAAATCCGGAAACATTAAACTAACCGAAATTGGTCCGGAAATATTCAGCAAATTCAAATCGGCCTACACTACTTTCATGGAAGATGTTTTAGGACTACAGGAAGAAAGCAGTCAGAACCATAACCTGCTGGATGGTGTTATCCGGCTGATGATTGATTTACGTAAAAAGGCACGTGCCGAAAGAAACTATGCCCTCTCCGATAAGATTCGTGATGACCTGAAAACATTGGGTGTGCAGTTGATGGATGGGAAAGGGGGGGAGATTTCTTATATTATTGAATAAAGTCAGTTACCAGTCAACGGTTACCGGCAACTGGTAACTGGCAACTGGAGATCGTCTGAACCATGCTCAAAAAAATATTCATCCTCCCCATCCGCTTCTATCAACTCAGCATTTCCCCTTTGCTGGGGGCGCATTGCCGGCATACACCTTCGTGTTCGCAGTATGCTATTGAAGCCATTCAGGAATGGGGTCCGCTAAAAGGAATTTGGCTGGGTGTGAAACGAATAGCCCGGTGCCACCCATGGGGAACAAGTGGGTACGACCCGGTGCCAAGAAAAAAAAACCTGATTAAATTTTCTGCGATACTTCCCAATCAAAAGGGTAAACCGCAGAAAGACAATTAAAGCGTTGCCCTGCATTGGAGAAAAGGTTATCATTAAGAAATCTTTTCCCCGATGCCTTTCCAAATCAAACAAAACAATAACGTTTACGATGTCTGTATTGTCGGTTCCGGTGCCGGTGGCGGCATGGCCGCTTATGTACTCAGCCGGGCAGGTTTAAAAGTTGTAGTGCTTGAAGCAGGTCCCTGGTACGATCCGGCCAAAAATGTTACCCAACTAAAATGGCCTTGGGAGTCGTTGCGAAGAGGTGCCGGAACAACCTTTCGCCCGTTTGGAGATTTTGACGCAGCCTATGGCGGCTGGGAAATGGAAGGAGAGCCTTATACGCGTGCGCCTGGAACACAGTTCGATTGGTTTCGTTCACGCATGCTGGGCGGAAGAACCAACCACTGGGGCAGAATTTCACTACGATTTGGCCCGAAAGATTTTAAAGGCAAAAGTCATGATGGGTTGGGTGACGACTGGCCCATTGGCTATGAAGATGTTGCCCCCTACTACGATAAAGTAGATGAGCTGATCGGTGTATTCGGAAGCAAAGAAGGCATCCCAAACGAACCCGATGGAAAATTTCTTCCTCCGCCCAAGCCCAGGCTTCACGAGCTGATGATTAAAGAAGCTGCAAGGAAGCAGCATATCCCGGTTATTCCTTCACGTTTATCCATTCTCACAAAAAAAATTAATGACGACCGTGGCGCCTGTTTTTACTGCGCTCAATGCAACCGGGGCTGCACGGTATATGGTGATTTTTCTTCTTCATCGTGCTTAATTAAGCCGGCAACCAAAACCAACAACCTGGACGTAATCGTAAACGCCATGGTACGTGAAGTACTCACCGATGAAAACGGTAAGGCCACCGGTGTTTCGTACGTAGCTAAAGATGACCTGCATGAGTACCAGGTAAAAGCAAAAGTAATTGTGTTGGCGGCAAGTGCTTGCGAATCAGCCCGGCTGCTGTTGAATTCAAAATCAAAAGCCCACCCTAACGGACTGGCCAATTCCAGCAACCTGGTTGGAAAATATTTACACGATTCTACCGGTGCAGCCATTGGCGGTGTACTCCCCAAACTTTTTGGCCGCAAGCGTTACAACGAAGATGGCGTAGGCGGCATGCATGTGTACACTCCCTGGTGGCTGGATAACAAAAAACTCGACTTCCCCCGTGGCTACCATATTGAATACTGGGGCGGCATGGGTATGCCCGGCTACGGATTCGGCTTTGGCATTCAGGGACTAAACGGACGCTTTCCGGACAGGAATGGGAACCAAAAAACCGGTGGAGGCTATGGGGCTTCACTGAAAGATGATTACCGATACTATTGGGGCGCCTCCGTTAGCATGGCCGGCCGAGGCGAAGCAATTGCGATGGAAAACAACTATTGCGAAATTGATCCGAACGGTGTGGTCGATAAGTACGGTATCCCCGTGCTGCGTTTCCATTACAAATGGAGCGACCATGAAATCAAGCAGGCCAAACACATGCAGGAAACATTTCAGGAACTGATGCACAACATGGGCGCAGTGATTACCTGGGGAATTGCCGGAGCGGAAACCAACTACGGACTGGAAACACCCGGAAGGATTATCCACGAAGTAGGAACAACCCGTATGGGCAACGACCCGAAGCGGTCGGTTGTAAACAAATTCAACCAGGCTCACGACTGCAAAAATCTTTTTGTTGTGGATGGCGGGCCCTTTGTTTCTCAGGCAGATAAAAATCCAACCTGGACCATCCTGGCTTTATCCTGGAGGGCCTCCGATTTTATCATTGAGCAATTCAAACAACAGAATGTATGAAACGAAGAGACTCCCTCAGAGCCATTGCCTTAACCGCCATCTCGTCCGGTGTGTTGTTACAGGCATGCGACACAGACAAAAAAGAACCCGTATCAGAAGTTCCCAAAATGCCGGGCATTGACCGGCACCCGTATGAACAGGCTCGCGATGAAAAATTGCTCTCAGAAAAATTCTTTGATGAGCATGAGATGAATACCCTCAAAGTATTAATCGACATCATCATTCCTAAGGATGAAACAAGCGGGAGCGCAACCGATGCGGGTGTACATGAATTCATTGAATTTATTGTGAAGGACATGCCGCGTCATCAGTTGCCCCTGCGGGGCGGGCTCAAATGGCTTGATGTACAGTGCTTAAAACGCTACAATAAAAATTTCATGGATTGCTCAGCGCAAGAGCAATTGAGCATGATTGACGAAATTGCCTACCCGTCAACCGCAAAACCAGAAATGAAGCAAGGCGTAACCTTCTTCAACCTGCTGCGCGATTTAACTGCCACGGGCTTCTTCACCAGCGAAATCGGATTAAAAGACCTGGGGTATGCCGGAAACAAACCCAATCAGTGGGACGGTGTGCCGCAGGAAGTACTCAATCAGTATGGCCTTTCTTATTCCAATCGAGAATTAAATGAAACCGTTAAATTCAATAATGGCTGACGATATGGTGTCCCGTAGAAAATTCATTCAACAGGCAAGTGCTGCTGCTGCCTTCACCATTGTTCCCCGCTTCGTACTCGGAGGCAAAGGATTTATTCCGCCAAGCGACACACTATACCTTGCCGGTATTGGCGTGGGCGGCAAGGGTACCTCCGACCTTACCGAATGCGCTAAAAGTCCGAATGCCAAAGTGGTTTTCCTTTGCGATGTGGACGACCGGCAGGCGGTGAAGTCAAGAGAAAACTTTCCGCAAGCAAAGTATTATAAAGACTTCCGCATCATGCTCGATAAGGAAGAAAAAGGAATTGATGCACTGACCATCTCAACACCCGATCATACCCATGCCGTAGCGGCACTAAATGCCATGCAGCGTGGTAAACACGTGTATGTTCAAAAACCGCTTACCTGGAGCATCCATGAAGCCCGCACATTGGCAGAAGCAGCAAAAAAATATAAAGTGGTAACTCAAATGGGTAACCAGGGCGGTTCCGGAAGTGGCGTTCGTAAAGGAAAAGAAATATACCAGGCTGGATTGATTGGCGATGTAACACGGGTGTATGCCTGGACCAACCGCCCGGTGTGGCCTCAGGGAATTCCTACGCCAACCGGAAAACATGAAATTCCACCGGAACTGGATTGGGAATTATGGTTGGGGCCAGCAAATCCTGTCGACTATAACCCTGCTTACCATCCGTTTAACTGGCGGGGCTGGTGGAACTTCGGCACGGGCGCACTTGGCGATATGGCCTGTCATATTCTGGATCCGGCTTTCAGAATCTTACCCATCGACTACCCCACAGAAATAGAGTGCAGCACCGGAACCGTGTGGACAGGATTTTTCCAGGAGGGCTACTTTCCGGATAGCTGCCCGCCATCATCTGTCGTACACCTCAAGTTTCCCGGTAAAAACGGAAAACCCGACATCAAATTAACCTGGATGGATGGCGGTGTTTTACCTGAACGGCCCGAAGAACTGCTACCCGATGAGCCAATGGGCAACTGGGATGGCGGCCTGATTATGGTAGGAACCAAAGGCAAACTGATGTTCGATTGCTATGGCGCTAACCCGCGATTATTGCCCACCTCAAAAATGAACGACCTGAATATCAAGGAAACTTTACCGCGCGTTACCGAAGGGCATTATGTTCAGTGGGTAAATGCCTGCATGAAAGGTTATGGCAAGGCCGAACTCAGCTCGCCCTTTGATTTTGCCGGACCCATGACCGAAGCCATACTCATGGGTAACCTGGCCATTCGCAGTTATGGCATGCGGGTTAAAAATGATAAGGGTCAGAATACCTACCCCGGAAGAAAAAAACTTTTATGGGACTGGAAAAACATGAAGGTAACCAACTTCGATGAAGCCAACGCTTTTGTAAAAAGAGCGTACCGAACCGGTTGGGCACTGTAACGGTTGATTAAACTGTCTGTGAAATACCCGATATTGCAGGATTGTTAAGTCCATCCATGCTGAAAATCGATACCCATACCCACATCATTCCTAAAAAACTGCCCAACTGGGCGGAAAAATTCGGCTATGGAGATTTTATCTACCTGCAGCACCACAAAAAAGGATTTGCCAAAATGATGCGTGGAAACCAGTTCTTCCGCGAAATCAAAGAAAACGCCTGGAATCCGAAATTAAGAATTGAGGAGTATGCCCGATTCAATACACAAGTACAGGTAGTTTGTACCATCCCCGTTATGTTTTCGTACTGGGCCAAACCGATGGACGGCCTTGATGTTTCCAGGTTTTTAAATGACCACATTGCTGATTTGGTTGAAAAATATCCTAAAAATTATGTCGGGCTGGGCACCATTCCCATGCAAGACACCGAACTGGCCATTAAAGAACTTGAACGGTGTAAAAAAATCGGATTGCTGGGTATTCAAATTGGATCAAACATCAATGATTTAAACCTGAATGAAGATCGTTTCTTCCCCATTTTCGAGGCCTGTGAAAAACTGAGCATGGCCGTACTGGTACACCCATGGAACATGATGGGCATGAAAAGCATGCAACGCTACTGGCTGCCCTGGCTGGTGGGCATGCCGGCTGAAACTTCGCGCGCCATCTGCTCACTGATCTTCGGGGGCATCTTTGAAAGGCTCACCTCCTTGCGGGTAAATTTTGCCCACGCAGGCGGATCATTTTTGGGAACCATCGGACGGATTGAGCATGGCTTCATCTGCCGGCCCGACCTGGTGGCTATTGATAACCCGGTTAACCCGAGAACCTATTTGGGAAAATTCTGGGTGGATTGCATCACCCACGATTCCCTTATGCTGGAGTACGTTTTAAAACTGCAGGGATCAAGTCGCATTGCACTCGGTTCCGATTATCCCTTTCCGCTTGGCGATTTGGAAATCGGCAGGTTTATTGAAGAAATGACTATTGCCGATTCGGTTAAGGAGGATATATTCTGCAATGCCCCGCTAAGCTGGCTCGGAATCAGTAAAGAACGATTTAATTGATTAAGATAATGGTAAGGATTGCACTGTTTTTTCTTTTGCTCGCGGCCACTGTAAATACAATAGCTCAGGACCGTAACCCGGCAGAAGAATACAGGATTCAACTTGAACAGCGCAAGCGGACGGACCTGCTGCGGGTAATGGACTCGGCCGTAATGATGATGGACGAAGGAAAATACGAAGCCGCTGAGCAGCGGCTGATCCATGTTATTAACAACATAAAAAGCATCCCCTCCGACCTTACTTTTTATTTCGGAAAAAATTCGTTTTACGTCAACAAATTCAAACAAAGCATCGACTGGCTCAATAAATACATCCAGTTAAAGGGCCCCTCCGGTCAATTTTATGGAGAAGCCGTTAACCTGTTAAAAAAGTCAGAGAACGAACTGATAAAAGAACAGGCAAAAAATACCAGTAAAGTAAAAGAAGTGCTTTCAGCGGAATACGAGATTGATTGCGGCCCTGCTGGCAAAGTAATCTGCCCGGTTTGTAAAGGCACCACCGTGCTCATCCGCAAGGGGGCATTTGAAAACCAGTATAAAACCTGCCCCTATTGCGACAAGCATGGCTTCCTTACCTGTGCCGAATACAACTTGCTGATTAAAGGCCAGCTTGAACCTAAACAATAATAAACTTTATCCGCCTCCGCAAAAAACGTACCTTTGCGCCCAATTAGGTTTTCCTGCAAAAAACACTAATGGCACTTTACAACCGAATTGAGGGAAGGTTGCTCAAGGAGCAGCTTCACTCAGCACCTCGACTGGATCGCACCACCTTGTCGTTTTACAAGTACCACCACCTGCCCGACCCAAAAGCATTCCGTGACGACCTGTACAGACTACTGAGTAACCTTGGCGTGCTTGGCCGGATTTACGTTGCGCCCGAAGGCATTAATGCCCAGGTGAGCGTGCCCACTGCCCACTTCAATGCATTCAGAACCGCCCTGTACTCCATTGAATTTCTCAACAACATCCGCCTGAATATAGCCCTTGAGGATAATGGTAAATCATTTTTTAAACTTAAAATCCTGGTACGGAAGAAAATTGTTGCCGATGGGCTGGACGACTCAACCTTTGATGTAACCAACTGCGGCATCCATGTGTCAGCAGAGGAATTTAACCGCCTGGCCGATGATCCCAATACCATCATCATCGACATGCGTAACCACTACGAAAGTGAAGTGGGGCATTTTAAAAATGCCATTTGCCCCGATGTGGATACATTCAGGGAAGAACTGCAGGTTGCCGAAGACCTGATGGCACAACACCGCGACAAAAACCTGCTGATGTACTGTACGGGAGGCATCCGCTGCGAAAAGGCAAGCGCCTGGATGAAACACAAGGGCTTTAAAAATGTCTTCCAACTGGATGGGGGTATTATTGAATATGCCCGGCAGGTGAGAGCACTGGGACTTGAAAATAAATTCATCGGTAAAAACTTTGTTTTTGACGAGCGGTTGGGCGAGCGGATCACGAATGACATCATCAGCACTTGCCACCAGTGCGGAACACCCTGCGATGACCACACCAATTGCAAAAACGATGGGTGCCACTTGTTGTTTATCCAATGCAAAACCTGCGCTGAAAAATATTCGGGATGCTGCTCCGAAGAATGCAAAGGAGTCATCCAATTACCCAAAGAAAAACAGAAGGAGATAAGAAGGGGTATAAATAAAGGTCGACAGGTATATAAAAAAGGAAGGGCGCAGCACCTGCAGCATAAAGACATACTTCAGCCTATTCAAACCCCATTATGAGCATCCGCATCGGCATCATTAACGTATCCGACAGAGCAAGCAAGGGCATTTACGAAGACCTGCCCGGTAAAGAAATTGTTGCCACCCTGAGCGAATACATTAAAAGCTCATGGGAAAAGGAATACGCAGTAATACCCGATGAGCAAACCCTGATTGAGGAGTGCCTCATTGAAATGGCCGATAAAAAGCACTGCTGTTTGATCGTTACCTGCGGAGGAACAGGCCCCGCAAAACGCGATGTAACCCCCGAAGCAACGCAAAACATATGCGAAAAAATGCTTCCCGGCTTTGGTGAATTGATGAGGGCCGAGAGCCTGAAATACGTCCCAACGGCCATCCTCTCGCGGCAAACAGCCGGAATTCGTGGAAAATCACTAATTTTGAACCTGCCGGGAAAGCCAAAAGCCATCCGGCAATGCCTGAATGCTGTTTTCCCAGCGGTTCCTTATTGCATTGACCTGCTGGAAGGACCGTTCATCGAATGCAATGAAGAGGTTATTAAGATATTCAGGCCGCATTCTGTTTAATTGCAGGCTCTATGAAAATTAAATACTACTACGATACCGAAACCTGTAAGTACGAGCGGGTTCGCACCAAAACCAGCGACATTATCCTGAATGGCCTTGGGCTGTTCTTCCTTACCCTGGTTTTGGCTAGCGGAATTTATCTGATGTTCAGTACCTACTTTGAATCACCAAAAGAACTATTCCTTAAAAACGAGGTAAAAGAACTTGAATACTACTACGCCAATCTCAAAAAGCAGGTTGACGAACTGGAAAAAACCATTCAGGGCCTTGAACATCGCGATGATAACATCTATCGCGTAGTGTTAGGTTCTGAACCAATTGATAAATCCATCCGCAATGCGGGTGTAGGCGGGGTTGAACGGTACAGCGACATCCTGAACAAACCGATTCAGCATAAAGACCTGATCCTGGAATTAAGTAAACGGGTTGACCTGCTGCGTAGAAAAGTGTACATCGAATCAAAATCGCAGGATGAAGTAGTTCAGCTTGCCGAAAACAAAGAGAAGCAATTTGCTGCCACTCCGGCCATCCAGCCCATCGCCAACAAACAACTTATTGCCTTAGCCTCGGGTTTTGGTATGCGCATTCACCCGGTGTACAAAGTAAAGAAAATGCATACCGGTATCGATTTTGCCGCTCCCATCGGCACGCCCATATATGCCACGGCTGACGGAGTAGTTGATGAGGTTGACATCCGCTTTAGCGGGTATGGCAAAATGATTACCATTAACCACGGGTTTGGCTACCAAACCCGCTATGCGCACATGCATGATTTTGCCGTACGTAAAGGACAAAAAGTAAAGCGGGGCGATTTGATTGGCTATGTCGGCAACACCGGACTGTCCACTGCACCGCACCTTCATTACGAAGTATTATTAAACGGAGTGCTGATCAATCCCGTGCATTATTTCTACAATGACCTGAGCCCAGCGGAATACGAAAAAATCATCGAACTGGCTTCCATCGAAAATCAGTCGCTGGGTATGTAATCAACTTCAATTATCCGAAAGCCTGCATCACCTACAGGCTTTTTTATTGATTAGGAATTTGTAATTTAAGTGTTGCAAGTAACCTGTCGTTTATGAAACCGTTGCTCACCTTTATATTGATACTTGGCGGGTGTTTTTATGCCTGTGCCCAAGGATGTAGCGATGCCGGATTTTGCACCATGGGCGCCATGAAGCCCGACCAACCTTTTAACAAAAAGGTACCTATAAAACTGCGTGCCTTGGAAGTAAGTTTTTACCGGGGTACCACCACGCTCACACCGATTGTCTATGTTGCCAACTTCGATATGAGTTTTAACATCATCGATAATAAAACGTTCTTTCAAATTAAGCTTCCCTACCAAGCGGTAAACGGCAATTTCGGGAGTACGGGCGGCCTGGGCGACATCTCCTATTGCCTTACCCGTAACGTGTATTCTTCCGAACAATTCGATATCAGCTTTACCGTGGGTGGAAAACTGCCCTCTAATAATTCAAACCTTAAGGACGACAAGTTTAACCTCCCCTTGCCCATGTATTACCAAACCAGCCTGGGTACCTACGATGCCATTGCCGGAATTTCACTGGTGAGCCGTAAATGGCTCTTTGCTACCGGTATTCAACATCCGTTTAACCGGAATGGAAACAAGTTTCAAAGATCGGATTGGGATCCGGTTTATAAAAATGGCGAAGGCGTTGATTACGTACACAAATACGACAACGCCTATAACTTAAAGAGAGGAACCGATGTGATGCTGCGCATTGAACGGAACTTCCGCTTCTCCCGGTTCAACTTCACTGCCGGATTGCTGCCCATCTTCAGAATCGCCAGGGATGAAATTGAAGATCCACCCGGTTCAGGGACACGCGTAAAACCGGAAGGAACAACAGGCATGGCCCTGTCAGGTATTGTTACTGCAGGCTACAGTTTTAATGTAAAAACAGGCGTACGGCTTTTAGTCGGTCACAAAATCACCCAGCGCGATGTTAACCCGGATGGGTTAACACGCGAATTGGTCTCTACCATAAGTTATTACTACAGATTCTGAATCAATGGCACGGTTACTTTACTTACTGTACCTTATCTTTCTTACCACAGGCATTACCTGCGCTCAAACCACTCAACCTGACCTTGAAAAATTAGACCAGTTGTTGTTCGATTCAAAGTTTAACGAAGTGGTCGAACTTGCCGACCAAATCAAATCCGAAAACATTGATCAGCGCATCATTGTTGAAAACAAAAAAGCCGAAGCACTCATCCAGTTAGGAAAGTTCGAGCAATCGGCATCCTTATTGGACAACCTTCAAAACCTTGCTCAGAGATCAAAAAACCCGCCTGCCCTTGGTGCCATAACCCAATCTACGCGCGGATTTCTTTACCTTAATCAGGGAAGAAGCGATTTAGCCCTTGAACTGCTGGAGAATGCCGCCATTACCCTGAACGAAACCGGTGACCCTATATACCTGGCCCGCACCCTGGCTTACCTGGGACAGGCCTATTCCAGCACCGGAAAATATGCGCAAGCGGAAGAGCAACTGCAAATGGCCCTGTCTATCCGGCAGGACAAACTGCCAGAAACACACGAACTTATAGCCGCATCGTACAACGACCTTGGCATGGTGTACAGCCAAACCGATGTAGATAAGGCGCTCGATTATTTCGATAAGGCGCTTGCCCTGTACACCCGACTGCACGGCACCAACCACCCAAAAATTGCCATCGTTACTACCAACATGGGCCTGGCATACCGGTCAATGAAGCTTTATGGTGATGCCATTACCAATTTCGAAGACGCGCTGAAGGTATGGCAAACGGTTTATACCAATCCCCATCCTTCACAGGCTTTTGTGTTGCTAAACCTAGGGCAAACCTATGCCGGCATGGGCGAGTTAAATGCAGCATTAGGATATTATGAAAAAGCACTGGCTATTTACCAGGCAACCCACCAGAAAAAACATCCCGATATAGCTTCAACATACAACCTTATCGGTAAAATAAAAATCACGCAAGGAAAGTTTGACGAAGGCCTTGCCAGTTATCAGCAGGGATTAATTGCCAATGTGAGCAATTTCGAAAGCACGGATATCAGCCAAAATCCGGATGGCAGCACGTTTTACAACGGTAACCAGTTGCTTTACTCCATCATGTACAAAGCACAGGCGCTTGAGAGCCGGTATTTTGGAAAAACATTAAAGCAAGCCGATCTGGACGAAGCCCTCATTAACCTGAAAACCTGCGATTCCCTGATTGATCGGCTGCGCCAGCAAACCGCGAAAGAATCAGATAAAATTACCTTAGGGGCAATTGCCAACGAAGTGTATGCCGATGGCGCACGCATTGCCCATGAATTAAGCGAAGTAGCTTTCAGAAAAAGGGCCCGCTACCGTGAAACGAGTTTTTACTTCGCTGAAAAAAGCAAAGCTGCCGTTTTGCTCGATGCGATTTCGGATACCAATGCCAAGTCGTTTGCCGGAATTCCTGACGAAATTCTTGAAGAGGAACGCGGACTGAAATCAGCCCTAGCACTTGTAAACCAAAAACTTGCCCAGAAGCCTTCTGAAGAGGAAGAAAAATACCTACGTGAAACGGCCTTTCACCTCAATCAAAGTTATCAGGCATTTATCAAGAATCTTGAAAGTCAATACCCGGAGTACTTCAATTTAAAATACAATTCAACCGCTCCATCCATCGCACAGATCCAAAACCTGCTGCCCGAAAAATCGGCCATACTCAGTTACCTGATAGACGATTACAACGGCCGCTCAAGGCTATACACCTTCATTATAACCAAAAAATCACTTCGCACAGAAAGCAAACCCCTGCCGGTAAACTTTAACAAATACCTTACCGGCTACCGGAACAGCATATATTTTCAAGATAAGCATGCATTTATCGAAACAGCAACCGAACTGCACCGGATACTTATCCCCAGGTTGCCCAGGAATATTACTGATCTGGTCATATTACCCACCGGACGAATGGCCGTAATTCCGTTCGAGGCTCTGCTGACCAGCAAAGTAAAAGATGAAGAAACACCCTACCCGGCATTGCCTTACCTGGCGAAAAAATACAGAACCCGGTATGAGTTTTCAACAGGACTCATGTTGCAGAAACAAACTCAAAAAACAACCGCCATTCAATCAGCCTTGCTGTGTGCGCCTATTTCATTTCCCGATAAGTTTCAACTGGCCGAACTGCCGGGTACCGCCTCAGAAGTTAACACATTAAAGGAGTTGTTCAGCGGAAAGCAAATTGCCAGTGAAGTGCTGATACACCAACTGGCCAGTGAATCCGCTATAAAGACCAAGCCGCTAAATAATTACAGTGTACTGCACTTTGCCACCCATGGCATTGTTGATGAAAATAACCCGGAACTTTCGCGCATTTTTTTACAAAGCGATTCGGAAGCGGAAGACGGTAACCTCTTTTCAGGAGAAATTTATAACCTTAAGTTAAATGCCAACCTCGTAACGCTTTCTGCCTGCGAAACAGGCCTGGGTAAAATTTCGCAAGGCGAAGGGGTAATTGGCCTTTCGCGTGCTTTGGTTTATGCGGGAGCAAAAAACATTATCGTTTCTTTCTGGAGTGTTGCCGATGAATCAACCGCCCAGCTAATGACTAACTTTTATAGCCTCCTTCTCGAAAACCAACCGTCAACTTTCAGTTCAAATCTGCGCCAGGCAAAACTTAACCTGATGAACGGTCGGTATGCTGCACCCTATTACTGGGCACCGTTTGTACTAATTGGATTTTAAGAAAATAAAAAATCCCATTAAGGTAATCGCTACCCCAACGGGATTGGTACTATTTGTCAATTATTTTATCCTATACCGGAAACCTGCATAAACCATCCGCCCGAAAATGGGTCCCCAAACCAGCGAGGAATCAAAATACGGGCTGAACGGATCATCAGCGGCAAGTACAGGGTTGCTTAATGTGAAGTTATTCAGATTTTCCACTCCCACATAAGCGCTCCAGCGATCGGAAAAGTCTTTTGTAACCTGAGCATTCATGAGAAAATAATCCGATGACCAGGTTTCCAACTGGTACGCTGGCGGGTTTTCTGAGGTATCAGGTATTCGCTGCGAACCAAGCCACTGCACGGTATAATCAAACTTCCATTTGTTCTTTGTTTCGTAAGCCAGGTTAAAGAATGCACGGTGATTGGAAATGAGCGGCCGGGCAAGGCGGACTTCGGTATAGTCGGTTTGCACGTCAAGCCAGCGGTAGGCCAGCCGGAGATCCAATCGCCTGATCAGTTCATAATCCACCTGCACTTGCAGGCTGTGCGAAAACGATTTACCCGTTAAGCCAAAAAAGCGGGCCTGGCGGGCCGAGAAATCATAATCCAAAACGGCCTGATTCTTAAAATCGGTAAAGAAATAATCAACCGTAAGCGTTCCGCTTCGGTAGTCAAGGGTAAAATCCTGGGAAAGATTTACACCGTAATTCCAGGCTACATCCGGCTTGTATCCATAGGCGCTTGAACTTTGTAAGCCGGTGAAAACAAACTGACGGGACGAAACCATCACCCCGGTATTTTCTGCCAGGATATTGGCAACCCGCACACCTTTGCCAGCCGATGCACGAAGGGTGGTCAGTTCCGTTAGGTTATAACGGGCATGAAGGCGCGGAGTAAAGAAAAGCCCGAACAAATTATGGTGATCCACCCGCATGCCGGCAATCACTGAAAACTTTTTAAGATCATCATAATGATATTCAAAAAATGCACCGGGCACCTGTTCTTTTCTGCTGAACGCGATACCCGGAGTTATCAGGCCATCATAGTTGATGGGGTTTACCTGATTAACAAGATCATCCAGCACCTCATCAAACAAAATGCTGATCCCGGCCTTAAATTTATGAGCGGTATTACTGATAATTGACTGATAAATCAGGTTGGCATAAAACGAATGTTGTTTTGCATTGTGTTCCGTAAAGCCATAATAGCTGTTGTGGTCATGTAGGCTGCCGCTAACCTGCAGGCCCATGCTCTGGTACGGCTTTCCGGGAAACTGGTACCCCAGTTTGCCCCATAGTTCATACCGGCCTGTATTTATTTCAAAACCATATCGGTTTGTAGTAAACTTATCCTGATTGGGCCGATAACCCGTCTGGCCGCCAAGTTTTTTATCATACAATGCCTTAATGCCGATTTGGCCGAGCAGTCCTTTATTGTTATTGTAAACCCACCGGTTAATAAAGTTGACCTGACTGCCTTTCGGGAAATCAAGAAACGAGTCGTCATTGCTGTCCATTTCCATCGGCCGGGTACTTCCGTGGAGTAGAAAAGTAGTAGCCCATTTTTTGCCCGCATGCAGGGTATAATTCAGATTGAGTTCACTGCGTGCGCTCTGGTTGACATACCCATTCAGGTAAAATTTTTCACTCTCTTCCGGCTTTTTCAACTCAACGTTTATCTGGCCGGCAATACTTTCATAACCATTCACCACGGAGCCTACTCCTTTTGTTACCTGGATTGAATTGATCCATGTTCCCGGAATAAACTGTATCCCCTGGCTTGATGCGATTCCCCGAACTCCCGGCATGTTCTCTATGGAAATCATGGTGTTGGGACCTGACAGGCCCAGCATTTGTATCTGCCGTGTGCCCGTAATAGCATCGGTAAATGCCACATCAACAGAAGGATTGGTTTCAAAACTCTCCGATAGGTTGCAGCATGCAGCTTTAAACAATTCCTTCTCCGACATGATTACCGTGTTGATGTTCCTTGCCTGATCAAGACCGCTGGACGGTCGCCAGCCCTTTACCGTTATCTCGTCAAGCACCTGATCAGAAATAAGGTAAATCTTCACACTGGTTTGGTTGGTCACCGTAGTCGTATCCGACCGATAGCCGACATAGCTCACCACCAGATGCTGATGACCCTCTGCCCGGTCAATCACAAATATTCCATTTGCACCGGTTGTCGTTCCGATAGCGGTTCCCGCCCAATACACATTTGCTCCGACCAAAGGCTCATCCACTCCTTTTTCATTTTTTTCAACGACCAGGCCCATTAATTTCTGGGCATTAACCGCCTGACACACTATTGCCAGCACCCCCAGCAACAGGGTTTTTAAAACCTTCCTCATATCAATACCGGTTAATGGTCGTTTTTCTTACCGTCTTCCATGCCGGAATGGTCGTGATCACGATAGAGGCAGCAAAAAGGCAATTCGGCATACACCTCGTCCTTTGCCTTTACCGTATCGGTATCATGACCGGCAGCGGCAACAAGTTCACAAATGCGCTGCTCGGTAATTTTTGAGGGAACGTAAATGACCTGGAGATTTTTTGTGGCCGGATCCCACGTTGCCTTTTTTATACCCTTGTAATCAAGTGCCGTTTCAATCCGTTCTTTGCACATGCCACAGTTGCCATAGACCTTAATATTGGCAGTAACTGCTTTTGATTTGGATTGCCCAAATGACGGTACACTGAACAGAATAGTGGATAGTATAATAATGATGTTGATTGTTTTCATGATGAATAAGATGTTAATGTGAATATTTCCGTGAAAAATTTAGCAGGGGCCTACCTGGCCAGCATACGGTTTATCATAGAAAACAAACGAGCAGTTAATCTTGAAGAGAGGTATCGGAGGTCGTAAACATTTGCTAAAGCAAGTGTTAATAATTGCTTTTACGGATTCTTTAGTTTCGATTGGCGGGGTATTAACCTCTGCCAGAACATATAAATCCGGTATCGCAGGTGCCAGACCGGGGGCAACCACCTGAAAATCATCAATAACAACTAATTCATGGATATCCTGGCAACAGGAATTTTCAGAAGAAAACAGGCTGCAAGAGCATTTTTTAGCCTCGAAACTGAACAATTCTGATGAATTCGCCCGCCCCATGCAGTAGTGAGTGGTCTTAACCACGCCTACTGACAGGAGCAGGTAAATACACGTGAACGCTATGGCAAAAAGCTTATTCACTGTGCATGAGAACCCTAAAGTACGCGGTAAGGTTTCAATTTTCCTAAAGAATTTCAGAAACTTTGTTTACCCCCAAAAAATGCCCTTTTTTGCGTGAAATCGAATGTTGGAAGATAATTACAAGCAACAGGGGCTACGCAAAAAACTGGTCAGGATTATTGAAAAAAAAGGCATTTCCGACCCCCGCGTACTCCAGGCGATAGGTAAAGTGCCCAGGCATGTTTTCTTTGATAATGCCCTGCTTGAACACGCTTACCAGGATAAAGCTTTCCCTATCGGTGAGGGGCAAACCATCTCACAGCCCTATACGGTAGCCTTTCAAACTGAAAAACTGGAAATAAAGCCAGGCGACAAAGTGCTGGAGATAGGCACCGGGTCGGGTTACCAGGCCTGCATCCTGCTGGAACTTGGCGCCAGGGTTTACACCATTGAATACAACCGGAAATTGTATGATACAGCCCGTAC
>CAYNIH010000027.1:0-10409 GCA_964397115.1 uncultured Roseivirgaceae bacterium
CAATGCCAGGCGATTGTTAGAGTTGTTCAACGAGATAACAGAAGGACATCGGAAGGCATGAGCATCAACCGCATATTAATTCAGGGGTATTACGGTTTCGGAAACCTGGGCGATGACATCCTTCTCAAGGTATCGTTGGGCATTATGCGCACGTTTTTTCCAGATGCTTCCTTCACGGTGTTTGTCAATACCAGTTCACAGCAATCGGCTTACCTCTCAGCATGGTTGGGGGAAGAACTCCCTTATATTGATTATCGTGCACGACAGCATTTTGATTTAATTGTACATGGAGGCGGGGGCGTGCATTTCGATTACAGCAGGGGCGGAATGCGGCACTCTCTACTCAACCGCCTCATCCGGGTAAGTCCTTCTGCGTACTCCTTATTATATGGAGTATACAAAAAAGTAAAGGGTAAGGAGCACATCAGCACAGCACACCGCATCGGGCTGGGGATAGGGATGGGTACGTTTACATCATCATCAGCAAAATATTATTTCAATGTACCCATACTGACGGGATACGAATACCTGATGGTGCGCGACAGCCGAAGTGTGCATCGGGCAACAGCTATGTGTCCCCAGGCACATATAAGTTTGGGCACCGACCTGGCTTTTTATACCGAACATTGGATGACAGCTAAACCTGTGGGCTTCATGGAAAATGCAAAACCGAAAATCGGCATGGTGTTGCGCGACTGGCCTGATGCTTCTTATTTGTCTGTTATGGCTGACGTTGCTGATACGATCCGGCAGTCAGGTATGGATATTACCTTTTTTTCTTTCGAAAAGAACCATGACCAGCGCTACCGTCATACTATGGGTAGCCGGTTTCCGATTCTTGTATGGCCTGACGATGCAGTTAATTTTAACGCATTTCTTAATCACTTTGCCGTTCAGGACCTTATCATCACCTCGCGCTTTCACGGAGCCATAATAGCCGGTGCCTGCGGTATTCCCTCGCTGGCGCTGGCACTGGATCCTAAACTGAATACGTTGAGGGAATTATTACCCCTTTCCTGTAAATTGATTGATGTAGCAGATATCCATCATAACTTGATTGATAGGGTAAACGAAATCCTAAACCAGTCAGAAGCAGGGAAAATGAACGCGCGGCTGGATTTTGAACGAAACAATAACCTGATCCAGCAAAAGATCAATGAATTAGAGATATTTTTTAAACATCAAAAATGGATTTGATTCAGAAAATTAAGCGATGGCTTGGGCGGGGGCCCACAGAATGGGGACTCCGCATTGCGCGAGATCAAATGCGCATTGAAAAATTTCTTACAAGGAACCTTCAACGTGATGCCAATTGTATTGATGTTGGCGCTCATCGGGGCGATTTTCTTGAACTTTTCCTCCGCTATGCACCGACCGGAACACATTGGGCTTTTGAACCCCTGCCGGATTATGCCGCCAGGCTACAGGTACGTTTTCCCGGTATTCAGATTTATCAGGTGGCACTGAGTGATGAGGAAGGCGAAGCCGAATTTTACCGTGCGGGGGGTGCCGAGGCGATGAGCGGTTTACAGCCTCAACACTACCCAGGCAGGGTCTCCCTGCAAACCTTAACCGTTCCAGTACGCAAATTGGATAATGTTATTCCGCCTGATTGCCGGATTGATTTTATGAAACTTGATGTAGAAGGAGCCGAACTGAAGGTACTCAAAGGTGGGCGCCAACTGCTTATACGCTGCCGGCCAACCGTAATGTTTGAGTTTGCCAAACTGCACGTAGCCGGATATGATGTCTCTCCAACGGATATCTTCCGGTTTTTCGCAGACTTAGATTACGATATTCACCGGCTGGATGGAACCATGAAATACACACCAGCAGATTTTGAAGCGAATTTTATGCGCTCTTTTCATTCGGGGTACGACCGGCACGCTGAAACCAATTTTTTAGCTTTGCCATCCGGCCGAACGTTTAATCTCTAATCCTCTATGTGCGGCATTTCCGGATTTATCAATACTTCTAAATCACTGGCCGACCTGCAGGCCATGCAGCAAGCTTTGCACCACCGCGGTCCGGATGCACAAGGTGTCTTTTTTGAAGAAACCGTTGGACTGGCGCATAACCGGCTATCCATTATTGACCTGACCGATGCAGCCAACCAACCGTTCCGGTTTCAGAACCTGGTGCTGGTATATAACGGAGAAATTTACAACTACACCGAATTGCAGAATGAGCTTCAGGCCAAAGGATATACCTTCCAAACGCGCTCCGATACGGAAGTGCTGCTCAAAGGTTACCATTGCTGGGGCATAGATGTGCTGCACAAGCTTATCGGTATGTTCGCCTTTGCTATTTACAACACCGACAGCAGGGAACTGCTGCTGGTACGCGACCGCTTTGGAGTAAAACCCCTGTTTTACCGCAAGGAAGGAGCAGGGTTATCGTTTGCCAGCGAACTGAAAGCTTTTGCTCATGCCCGATCGCGTGAACAACTGGATTATAACGGCCTGACCGACTACCTGGCCTATGGCTACACGGTGGGAGCCCACACGTTTTTCAGCAATACCTATAAACTACTTCCCGGTCATTGTCTTTTTTATAAAGAGGGTAAAGTCCGTTTACAAAAATACTGGGATGCGGCCGACTACGTGGGCGATCCGGTTACCGGAAAAACGGAAGAGCAACTGGCTGACACGTTGGAAGAACGCCTCATCAGCGCTTTTTCCTACCGGATGGTTTCTGATGTTCCGGTCGGAATCTTCTTCAGCGGAGGCATTGACAGCACCGCGTTGGTAGCGCTCCTTTCAAAGCATTTCGGCACTGTAAATACCTTTACGATAGGTTTTGATGATCCGGCCTTTGATGAAACACCCTATGCGCGCAAAGTAGCCGATTACTTTAAGACTAATCATACCGAACGCATCCTGCGGGTTGATGAAGCCCGTGAACGCCTGAACAGTTTTTACAAAATATATGATGAGCCGTTTTACGACAGTTCGGGTATTCCCACTTCGCTGGTGAGTGAGCTGGCACGGGAAAAGGGCATAAAGGTCGTGTTATCTTCCGAAGGGGGCGATGAACTGTTTGGAGGGTACACAGCCTACCAGCGGTACCACCACCTGGGCACCCGCCTGTTCGGTCTTCCATTTGCGTTAAGGCGGCCCTTAGGAAAGGGGTTGAAAAATATAAATGAAACACTTGTGCCAGCGGTGTTGGGTAATAAGGTGAGCAAATTTGCGCGTCTGATGCAATCCGACAGCTGGCATCGCTTTTATCAGGTGTGTGTTACCACGCTCAATCAGCAGCGGCTGGAGCGATACCTGAACCTTCCCGATTTCACCTATGATAATGCTGCCACCTTGCCGGAGCTATTGGACAACAGCATTCATCCGATGGAGTTATTTATGCTGTGGGACCTGAAGTACCTGATGCCCGATGATTTTTTGGTGAAGGTTGACCGCGCCACCATGTACCACAGCTTGGAGTCGCGCGAGCCCTTCCTCGATCACCGCCTGGTGGAGTTCTGCCTCCGGTTGCCGCTTCACTGCAAAATACGCAACGGACAAACCAAGTACCTGCTGCGCAAAGTGTTGTCGCGGTACATCCCGCTTTCTTACATCGACCGGCCGAAGATGGGGTTCAGCATCCCGCTGTTCAACTGGTTTAAGAAGGACATGGACAGCCTGTTTCACACCCACCTCTCCACTGACGCCTTTGAGCCAGCCTGGCCGGAAATCAATTATACGTGGGTGCAAAAGCAAATGAAGATTTACCAGCGCAGTAAGAAAAGTGATAAAGAACTGAATATGGTAATTATGTGGAAGCTGCTCGGACTGATGTTGTGGCTTGAGTCGTTGAAAAACCGCGGAGCATGACCAGCGGCCGTAAAAAAGTGCTCATGGTAATACCCAACCTTGATTTCGGAGGGGCACAGGAATCGTTTACCTGGCTCAGCAACACGCTTCATCGTCATTACCATGTAATTAATGTGGTGTTTAATAAGGAGGGTATGGGGCGGTATGTCTTTCAGGCCCCGCTTCTTTCCATGGAAATATTTGCCGCTTCCCATCCGGTACGTAAAATCATTCATTTTTTTAAGCGAGTGCAAAGGTTGCGTAAAATCAAAGCGCACTTTCGGCCGGATGTTTCAATCAGTTTTCTCGAGGGTGCCGACTATGTCAATATCTTATCACGAAAAAAAGACAAGGTCATCATCAGCATACGCGGATCCAAACGTAACGATCCGCACATCCGCGGTGCAATAGGCTGGGTCCGTCAACGGTTGCTGATGCCTTTTCTCTACCGGCAGGCGGATGGTGTTATATCGGTTAATAGTGGGATAGCGCAGGAGTTGATGAAACATTATGGTGTAAAAAAGCCTGTGCAGGTTATTTACAATCCGTTTATCCTATCGAAAATGGAACAGGGGCTGAGGGAAGAATTGCCTCAATCATGGAGAGAGATTTTTAATCGGCCAATCATCATCAGTCACGGTCGCCTGTCGCCTGAAAAAGGTTTCGTCCGCTTTCTTCATGTAATAGCCAGTATAGTAAGGCAGGGCAAACCCGTTCGGTTTTTGCTGATCGGTGACGGACCGGAATACACACGCATTGTTGATACCTGCCAGGCCGTAAACCTAAAGGTGTATGAGGCAAGATCAGGAGTACCGGTTTTTCCGGATGCACACGTTTACCTGGCCGGTTATTTAAGCAATCCGTTTCCGTATCTTAAACGGGCATCGGTGTTTGTGCTTCCTTCGCTGCATGAAGGGTTTGGCAACGCTATGGTAGAGGCAATGGCATGCAGCCTTCCGGTGGTAGCGGCCGACTGCCCGTACAGCCCGCGGGAAATTTTAGCCCCGGATTCAGGTACTAAAAATTGTTCAATGCCTGAGTGGGCTGAATACGGAGTGCTGGTTCCACCCTGGCACCATCCGAAGGCGGTACAAAATTGGACCGATGTGCTGATAGAATTGCTGGAAGATGAAAAGAAACGAGAGCATTACGGCAGCCGGGCCCGGCTGAGAGCGGAATCATTCAACGAAACGGCTGTAGCCAGTCAATGGAAAAAATTAATTGATGAAATCAGTGCCCGATAAAATCAGGATACTTGTCATCGAAAATTCAGTTTCGCATACCGGAGCATTTCGCTCAATGATTGCCTTTACACACGCATTGAAGGAAGAGGTAGAATTTCATTTTGCTGTTCCCCGTCAGTCGTTACTTGTTTCGCACTTTAACGGCCCGGTAATTCAGCTTCCTTTTCTGGAGGTAAGCCGCTCGGTGCGGGCCGCGCTTCTTTACTTCCCCATGTTGGTTCTCAATTCATGGCGCATTGCCCGCTATTGTAAAGAACAGCGAATCGGTATTATCCATGTTAACGATCTGTATAACCTGTGCGGGGTGGCGGTGAAATGGATGGCACCCGGGATAAAAGTTGTGTATCATGTACGCTTGATGCCCGATTCGTATGTACGGCAGTTGTATGGTGTTTGGCGAAAGCTGATTAATCGTTATGCCGACCGGATCATCTGTGTTTCACACGCGGTGCGCAATGCAGCACATTTTGCTTCTGAAAAAACCCAGGTTATTTACAATGCGCTGCCGGTGGCTGAATTCAGCGCAATACCATCTCCCCGCAAGGAAAATGCTGATTTGGTCTTCCTGTATTTGGCCAACTACATCCACGGCAAAGGACAACAATATGCCATTCAGGCTTTTCATTTGTTACACGCAGCAGTTCCGCACGCCAAATTGATTTTTGCCGGCAGCGACATGGGCCTGTATAAAAATCGGCAATACAGGCAGGAGCTAATGGAGCTATGTAAATCCGCTCACCTGCAGGATAAAATAATTTTCTATGATTTCATCCCGGATGTTTCGGCCTTATTGCATACGGCCGATGTGTTGCTGAATTTTTCCGAGTCGGAATCTTTTTCCATGACTATCCTGGAAGCCATGTATGCCGGAGTGCCGGTAATTGCCACGGCCTGTGGCGGACCAGCCGAGTTGGTCGAACACGGCTCCTCTGGGTATTTGGTGCCGGTAAAAGATGTTCAAGCTATGGCGGCAGCGATGGAAATATTGGCCCGTGACGAAGCGTTGCGCAACTGCATGGGCGAAGTTGCCCGCAAGCGTGCACGTGAAAAATTTTCAATACAGGAAAGTGCTGTGCATCTGTTTGCTGTGTATCAGGCCTTGTGTGAATAGTTCCGATATTTGCAGGATAACGGTTACTCCTGACAGGGGTATTTGATTAATAGCCGCATTTTTGTACATGCAGCAAGCATTACTTCTTTTCTTTATCAGTGCTGTTTTATTCGTGCAGGCTCAATGCCCCACCGCAGACTTTACGTTGCCTGCTTCTGCCTGCCGCAACCAGCAACTGGAACTCACTAACCTCAGTGCAGGTGCCACTACGTACGAATGGGATTTCTGCAGTGGCGACCTTGATCAATCACCACAGGTAAACATTGCTGCCAGTAATGCGCTACTGTTCCGCACCCGGTCGTTCCGGCTTGTGCGGCAAAGTAACTCATGGTATGCCTTTGCCATTGACCAGGCCGCCAACAAGCTTATCCGGTTTAACTTCGGCACGAGCCTGACCAATACACCCGTAATTACCGACCTGGGCAACCCGGCCGGTATCTTGAATGGCGCGTATGATTTCACTATGCATCAGGAAGGTGGAAACTGGTACGCCCTGGTGGTGAACACCGGCTCCAACACCCTGGTAAGCTTATCATTTGGGGCAAATATTGAATCATTACCTTCGGTCCAAAACCTGGGAACGATGGGCGGTGTATTGAATATCCCCAACGGAATTTCCCTTGTGAACGACAATGGCTTTTTGCGTGCCTTCGTGAGTAACGGAGGCGTGGCTGAAGTAGTGCGCCTCGACTTTGGCAGTTCCATACTCAATACCCCATCGGTTGGCACGTTTGCTGTTCCCGGGGCATCCAACCTGCGCGGCATAGCCATCGCACGCGAATGCGACCGGTGGTTTGGGTTGGTTACTTCGTATAATAATAATAAGGTCTTCTGGCTCGACTTTATTAACGGACCTGGACAGCCAGCGCAGACCGGTGAGATTACTTTCTTTACTTCCTATAATTTTCCGGCCACCATCGCCCTGACAGCCGATGGGGGAGAATACTATGCCTTTATTCAGTCGGCCGTTGGGCCGCTGTACCGCCTGTCGTTTGGCGCCAGTATCATCGACAAATCCGGAACAGGTGTTAACCTGGGTAACCTGGGAATATCCAATGAGAACTGGCCCGTGGAGATGATCAAGCTGAACTCCGACTGGAATGCGTTTACCGTTGACTTCACCAATCGCAGGCTTATCCGGCTGTCGTTTCCGTTGAGTTGTGGTGAAAATCAGTCAACCAGCACAACCCCGCAACCGGAGCCCGTGCAGTACACCACGGCAGGCACAAAAAAAATTGCATTAAAGGTTTATGATCTTTCGGGTGCCGTGCAACATACGGCTAAAGCCGTAACCATTACTTCCGCGCTTGCTCCGGATATAGCAGCCGGCTACCAGAACAACTGCGCACAGCACGATGTGGTGTTTTCTTCGGTCAATGTGTCGGGCAACCTGACCGGCTATGCCTGGGATTTCGGAGACACTAACGTATCAACTCTTCCTAATCCGGTACACACTTACGGTACTCCCGGCAACTATGATGTAAGGCTGGAGGTAACGGCCGATAACGGATGCACCAACTTTTCAAAACTTCAGGTGCTGATGGTTGAAAAACCTGCGGCTGATTTTCTGCTTCCTCCGAATCCGGTAATCTGTACCAACCAGGAATATTTTTTTCAGAATACCTCTGCTTTTGATCCGGCCATCGAACCCATATGGACGTGGCTGATCAACGGAAGCCCGGTTTCTGACACCCAGGACTTATACACCATGTTCTCCTCACCGGTGAGTCAGGAGATTACCCTGCGGGCATCCATTCCCGGATGTGCGCATGAAACGGTGAAGACCATCGGCACGGTGGAAGAAGGACCCCTGGTTGATTTTACTCACGCAGGCCAGTGTGCAGATACATCCGTGCAGTTTACCAACCAAACGGTGGGGCAGGTGAGCAGCTATAATTGGCAGTTTGGTGACAGCCAAACAGCAACTGACGAAAATCCGGAACATAGTTACGCCCTGCCGGGCAATTATTCTGTTACCCTCACAGCCACTAATGCTGCCGGATGTGTAAACAGTAAGAACCGATCCGTTGTGATGTACTCCAGGCCCCAAACCGATTTTACGGTTGCCCTTCCTCCCTTTTCGTGCAGCGGCTCGCCCACACAGTTTACGGATGCAACGCCCAATCCGTCCGACAGCAACATCGCTTCATGGCTGTGGGATTTTGATGACGGGGGCAGCACATCCACGCTGAAAAATCCACAGCATACCTACATCAATGCGGGCACCTACCAGGTATCGCTTACCGCTACCACCAACTTTGGATGTTCGCGCACGATTCAGAAACCCGTCCTCATATCGCCCTCACCCGCTGTTGATTTTTCCTTCTCTCCATCTTGCCGCAGTGTTCCCGTATCGTTTACCGATCTTACGCCCGGCACCAACCTTTCGTGGCTCTGGCAGATTGAAAGCTCATTTTATAGTACCCAAAACCCGGTGCACACCTTCACCACTTCGGGCAGTAAAACCATTATCCTCACGGTAACGGGCGCCAACGGGTGCATCGGCTCGCGTAACCGTACGGTTGTTGTACCGCAGGTGCTTGTCCCCGATTTCATCACGGACCGTACATGCGCTAATCAGCCGACACTATTCACTGACAATACCAACGATTTTGCCGATCCGGTTACTGCCTGGCAATGGACGTTCGGAACGCTGGGCAGCGGAACGGGTAACCCGCAAACTTTTACATTTCCTTCTACAGGCAGCGTTAATGTTAACCTTAATGTGACTACCCAAACCGGCTGCTCGTATTCTCGGTTAAAAAGCGTTACCATTAGCGCGCCACCGGTGGCGGGGTTCACCGCATCGCCTACGGTTGGCGAGCCACCATTGACGGTGGCATTCACCAATACTTCAACGGGCGCAACTTCTTACTTGTGGAAGTTTGGCGATACCAACGAATCAACCAGTACGGAAACCTCACCACAGTTTGTTTTTGATCAGTTGGGTCAATATATCGTAGAACTTACTGCAGTAAATTCACTTAACTGTACGCACCAGGCCTCCCGAACCATTCATGTGGTTATCCCGGTTATTGATGTTGAATTAAGTTTACTTGAGTTGCTCACCACCGGCAATTCGGTTGTGCCCGCGGTAACGCTGATTAACCGGAGCAATATGCCGGTGCAAAATCCGGTGGTGCGTTTCGATTTGTCAGGGAACTCAGCCATTGATGAAACCATTGCGATAACCCTTCCTTCAAACAGTTCTTACCGGCATGTGGCAGGGTTTTCCATACCAAAGCGCGATGAACTGGACTATGTATGTGCAGCGGTACTCCTTGAAGACATCACTCCGGATGATAACCGCACCTGTTCGGTTATTGAGACCGCGTTTACAGCACTGGAACCGTATCCCAATCCGGCTGTTGGGAAGCAGACCGTAACCATAGCATGGATTTCAGCGGCTGATGGGACGACTTCAGTCAGCTTATTGAATAGTAGCGGGCAGCAGGTTTTTTCGTCCACCCTGTTTTCATCGTCCGGATTCAACACATTGGCACTTCCTACCGACAACCTTTCCGCAGGGTTGTACATCGTGCGAATCACTTCCGGCATTAAGGTAAAAAGTTTCCGGCTGGCTGTGGGCGAATAATACTACCGGGCTGTAGGGAAAACCTCATTTTACTTTATTTTTACATTCCTTATTAAACAACCCTCTATGAAGAACATTAAACTGGACGCCACTGACCGGAAAATCCTTGAATTGCTTCAGCGGAATTCAAACGTTACCAATGCGCTACTGGCCAAAGAAATCGGACTGTCACCGGCACCTACCCTTGAGCGGGTAAATAAACTGGAAAACAATAAAGTGATAAAAAGTTACCATGCCGTAATTGACCCCGCTGCGGTTGGCCTGGGGGTAAGCACCTTTGTTATGGCAACGTTAAAAGGACATAACAAAGAGAACATTGATAAATTTGTGAAGGCTATCGCAACCATTGACGAGGTAATCGAGTGCCACCACATTACCGGAGCGGGCGATTTTATTTTGCGGATTGTGTGTTCAGACATTGCGGCTTACCAGCAACTGATGCTCGAGAAAGTATCGAACATTGAAGTGGTTGACAGCCTGCAAACCATGGTTATCCTTTCAACATTTAAGGACAGCAAAGTATTGCCCATACCCAGCTAAGCATGACTGCCTCGAAAACCTTAATCCTTGATACCCTGCAGGTAAAACAAAAAATCCGGAGGATGGCCTTCGAAATTTTTGAAAACAATTTCAAGGAAAAGACTATCGTA
>CAYNIH010000027.1:10419-17306 GCA_964397115.1 uncultured Roseivirgaceae bacterium
CGCCGTACACGACTTCCTCGTCCAGCTCCCGCATGCTGGCGTGGATGGGCAGGGGTTTGTGCTGGCCAGGCTGCTTGCCAAAGAAATTGAGGCCATTTCGGAGGCCGAAGTTAAGCTGGCCAGGGTATCACTCGACAAGCTTGCCCCGCAGCAAAGTGCGGTGGTGTTGGATTGTGATGCAAAGGACGTTAAGAAAAAAAGCATTGTGCTGGTGGATGATGTGCTGAATACCGGGCGCACGTTGGCCTATGCCATGAAGCCTTTCCTTGATGTAGAAATAAAAAAACTCGAAGTGGCCGTGCTCATTAACCGCAGCCATGCGGCCTTTCCGATTGCGCCCCGCTATTCGGGGTACGAACTGGCTACCACCATTACCGATCATGTGGAAGTTGTACTGGGCAAAGAAACTGCGGTGTACCTCAAGTAAATTCAGTTACACGATTCTTCATCGGGTTCTCTACCAAACCACACTACACCATATTCTTTATATAAGCCGATGCCAATGGCATTCCATTGAACCGATTTCCAGATACCTTCATTGATAATCACCTGGTTGTGGCCGGGGCTTCTCTTCCAGCCCGCCAGTCCCTCCTCCGCATTGGCTCCTGCTGAACTGAAGTACGAAATCTCGTACCCGTTTCCCGGGTAGCCGGCAATTTCTTTGGGTTTATCCCACATGCATTTTGCCTGCTCGTGGTCATCGGTATAGCAACAGGCCGTCCATTCTCCGTTTTCCGACCAACTGTGAAGGTTGCACCGGGTGTTGTTGGGGTCATAATGTTCAGCCAGGTCCTTCGCATGAAGTTGTGCTACCCGGGTAAGTTTAGCCGATAACGGGATGGCCTTCAGTTTTTTGGTTGCGCGATAGTTCATAATCAGCGCATACAACTTTTGTTCTTCTTCTTGTAAACAAGACGGTTCAGTAGTACTAATCGGGCTATGTGCCTGCAAGCCAAAAAGCAGAAAAACCAGCCAGAAAGTTGTGGGTGTTTTTATCATAGTTAGACCTTGAAAACGAAGAGTTACCTTAAATTATTCATTGTATGGGTAATTTTTTAATTTCAGGGCTCTTTAACCAAGTGACACTTTAAAACAACACAACGTAATGAGCGAGCAGAAAATTACCATTCATAACGGAAAACTGAATGTTCCGGATAACCCGGTTATTCCCTACATCGAAGGCGATGGTACCGGAGTGGATATATGGCCGGCTTCCCAACTGGTTTTTGATAAGGCAGTGGAAAAGGCATACGGAGGAAAAAGAAAAATCAACTGGAAGGAAGTGCTGGCGGGAGAAAAATCGTTTAAGCAGGTAGGTAACTGGCTTCCGGACGAAACGCTGGATGCCTTCCGCGAATACCTGGTAGGTATTAAAGGTCCGTTAACCACACCGGTTGGCGGGGGAATGCGTTCACTCAACGTGGCCTTGCGGCAGATTCTGGATTTGTATGTGTGCCTTCGCCCGGTGCGCTGGTATCAGGGAGTTCCTTCACCGGTGAAAAACCCGGGAGCCGTGGATATGGTCATCTTCCGTGAGAATACCGAAGATATTTATGCCGGCATTGAATTTAAAGCGGGTACTCCCGAAGCACAGAAGGTGCTTGATTTTCTTGCCAGGGAGTTTCCGAAAGAGTACGATAAAATACGGTTCAATACCCAGGCAAAATCAGAGGAGTTCTGGAAAATGGTGGGTGCCGCTAACGTGAAAAACGAAGTAAGCGTTGGGATTGGCATCAAGCCGGTAAGCTGGAGCGGCAGCGTACGGTTGATTCACAGCGCCATTGCCTATGCCGTAAAGTTCAACCGCAAATCAGTTACGCTGGTACACAAGGGCAATATCATGAAGTTTACCGAGGGCGCCTTCCGCGACTGGGGATACTGGGTGGCAGAAAATTATTTTGGCGACAAGGTGTACACCTGGAATCAGTGGGAGAAAACCAAAAAAGAAAAAGGAGAGGAGGCGGCCAATGCCGAACAAAAAGCCGCGGTGGCTGCCGGTAAAATCATCATCAAAGATTCCATTGCCGACATCACCTTGCAGCAGGTACTTACCCGCCCCGAAGATTTTGACGTAATTGCCACACTCAATCTCAATGGCGATTACCTGAGCGATGCACTGGCGGCCCAGGTGGGTGGCATAGGCATTGCCCCGGGCGCTAACATCAACTACATCACCGGCCATGCCATCTTTGAAGCTACTCACGGCACCGCACCAAAATATGCCGGACAGGATAAAGTAAATCCCGGTTCTGTTATTCTTTCCGGTGTGATGATGCTGGAATACATGGGCTGGCAGGAAGCAGCCAACCTGATAAACAAAGGACTCGAAAAGGCTATCGCTTCCAAGCGGGTAACCTACGACTTCCACCGGCTGATGGAAGGTGCCACCTTGTTAAAATGCTCAGAGTTTGCTCAGGAGGTGGTGAAGAATATGTGAATCACTCAGGAACCATGCCCACAGCAAATGGGTAACGGTTTGCAACCTATCGTATAATTGGATAGTTAGTTCCCGCAGGCACTGCCAAAATCAGCAAAGCCTACGGGAATTTTTTAATCAAAAAAATCAAAATGAGTCGGGTTACCTTAGGTTAAATCAATCACTAAGGCAAGCAAAATAATTGCTAAACTGCCTAAACCTATGAGCCTGACTTTTACCACTGCCGAATTGCGCCTGCTGCGGTACGTAGCCGATGGCGCCAAACTGGAATCCCTTGCCGCCATGGAGCGGTTGCCCGTAAAGGAGGTTGAAGAACGATTAAAAAGCGTGTATAAACGCCTCGAATCGCGCAACCCCGTTGAAGCGCTGCAAAAACTGGCGCGGTCGAATTTTCAGGTGGTAGAGAAAGGCTAATGAACCATGCCGATTGCTGCCAGCGCAGCTTCTTCTCCTTTGTTTCCATACTTACCGCCCGCGCGGTCAAGCGCCTGCTGTTGGGTAAGGGTGGTGAGCACGCCAAAAATTACTGGCTTGCGGGTTTTCAGGCTTACCTCGGTTAATCCGTAGGCCACCGCCTGGCAGATGTAATCAAAGTGGGGGGTTTCGCCCTTGATTACGCACCCCAGGCAAATCACGGCATGAACGTCTTTTTTTTCGGCTGCCCGCAGGGCGCCCAGCGATAGTTCAAAACTGCCCGGTACGGAGGTGCGCAAGATATTTTTCTTGTTTACGCCATGGGCCAGCAGGCAGGAAACCGCAGCCTGGTAAAGGGCTTCGGTAACTTCTTCGTTCCATTCGCTTACTACAATGGCGAATGTCTTGTTTTTCAGTTTTTTGGAAACGTACACTTTCCGGCTTTGGAGGGTGCCTGCCATAGGAATAAGTAAGTTAATAGGGAGTTTTTGTCCTGGTACTCCTTTAAAGATAAGGAATTAATCCTGCAATCAGGAGTTTGCTTCAAGCCGGGCCTTAAGTTTTCGGGCGTTTTGGTACTCAGCCGATTCCCAGTATTTGGTAATCACCTCATCGTAAGCCTTAATCGCTTTTTCGATTTGATCTGACTTCTCAAAGGCCAATGCCGCTTTCATCAGGTAAGCAGGTGTAAAGTATTTGTTGGGCCGATAGTTGGCGGCTTTCTCGTAGTAGTTGGCTGCCTCTTTATAGTTTTGTTCCTCGCTGTAGGCATCGCCAATAAGGCTGTAAGCCCTGGCTTGAATCAGCAGGTCGTTAGAGCTGAAATCATTCAGGTACAGTCGGGCGGCCTCAAATTTTCCCTGCTTTAAAAAACTCACTCCGGCATAAAAGTGAGCCAGGTTGGCAGCATCGGTAATGGAATACTCGTCAATGATGTCGATAAAGCCGAGGTTGTTTCCATCACCGTTAAGGGCTAGATTCAGGCTGTCTGATTCAAAATAATAAATGGCCTGAAACATTTCTTTCTGAGCTTCGGCTTCCAGGTTATTTTTATAATACGTGAACCCGAAATATCCAACCACAATCAGCGCAATGGCAATGGCAATACCCGCCACAAGTTTTGGGTGGCGCTCCATCCAGGTCTCAGCGCTTTCCAGTTTCTCGGCCAGCACTTCCGGATTCTCCAGCAATTCGGTTTGGTTCGATGATTTTTTGCTCATGGTAACAGATTATCCCCCGCTACAGAACGGGGTGCAAAACTACGAATAAGCCGATATTTAACAAAAATGGTTAATCGGTAATGAACGGATAGCCAGGTTCTGCATAAATGTCGGTAAGCGCTTCGGCCGGGTGGGGAAATTCCGAGGCCTCAGCGAACCGAACGCTTTCTTCAACCTGCGCATTTACACGTGCTTCAATTTCTTCCAGTTCTTTTTCGCTTGCCATTTTGTTGGCAAGTATGGTTTTGCGCACCACTTCAATGGGGTCGCGTTGTTTGTATTGCTCAACCTCCTCTTTGGTGCGGTACTTTTGCGGATCGGACATGGAGTGTCCTTTATACCGGTAGGTTCTGAATTCGAGCAACGTGGGCCCATCGCCCGTACGTGCACGGAGAGCAGCTTTTGCAACAGCTTGGTGCACGTCTTCCACGCGCATGGCATCGACAGGTTCAGCAGGCATATCGTATGCTTCGCCCAATGTGTAAAGCTCGTGAACATTTGATGTTCGCTTTACCGAGGTGCCCATCGCATAGCCGTTGTTTTCAATTACAAAAATTACGGGCAGTTTCCACAGCATGGCCAGGTTGAGCGCTTCATGAAATGCCCCCTGCCGTACGGCACCATCGCCCATGTAACAGATGCACACGTTGCCTGTTTTGTTGTACTTCTCGGCCAGCGCTATACCGGCACCCAGCGGAATCTGCCCGCCAACAATACCATGGCCGCCCATAAAGTTTACGGCTTTATCGAAAATGTGCATCGAACCTCCTTTGCCTTTTGAGCAACCCGTTGCCTTGCCGTACAGTTCGGCCATCACGGCATGGGGGCTTGTACCCAGCGCAAGGGGGTGGGCATGATCACGGTAGGCGGTTATCCATTTATCGCCTTTGGTAAGTGCAGTGGCCGCCCCGGCAGCACAGGCCTCCTGTCCGATGTAGAGGTGACAAAAACCTTTGATTTTCTGCATACCATAAAGTTGGCCCGCTTTTTCTTCAAACCTGCGCATGAGCAACATGCTTTCAAACCAGAACATATAGGTTTCTTTCGAAAACTCCGGCTTACCGGTTTTTACCGGTTCACTTTTGGCGGCTTTGCTAGTCGTTGCCATATCTCTATTTTTGATTGGATTTGCGAAAATAATCCCTAATCGGCAAACGCCAACAATTATTACGTGCATTTACAAAACCTTCAGTTTGTTAATTTCAGAAACTATACGGAGGCACAACTGGAATTCCCTGCTAAAATCACCTGCCTGGTCGGACTGAACGGAAGCGGAAAAACCAACTTGCTCGATGCGGTCTATTACCTATCGGCAACACGGAGTTTTCTGGGTACTCCTGATAGCCAGTTGGTGCGTCATGAAGCAGATTACTTTTCTGTTACGGGCACTTTCCTGATGGCCGATGGCCCTCACCAGGTGGCTTGCCAGGTACAGCAGGGAATTAAAAAGATTTTCAGTAACGATGGCAGGGAGTACGAAAAACTGAGCGGGCATGTTGGAAAATACCCGGTAGTGGTAATTGCGCCAACGGATATTGATCTCATTCGCGATGGGAGTGAAATGCGGAGGAAGTTTTTTGATAACCTTATTTCGCAGGTTGACCAGGCTTACCTTTATTCCCTGGTAACCTACAGCAGGATCTTAAAACAACGCAATAGCCTGCTGGCGCTATTTGCTGAGCGAAAATTTCAGGATAATGAATTGCTTCAGTCGTATGATGAGCAGTTGATAGCGGCAGGAACAAAGATAGCCGCAAGGCGAAAAGCCTTCATTGCGGAGTTCAAACCCCTGTTTGATGCTGCCATGGCTTTTGTCGGAGGCCGACAGGAACCTGCCGAACTAACCTACCGCTCGGCCGTTGCCGATGCCGACTACGCCCTGGCGGTGAAGCAAAGCCTGCCGCGCGACCTGGCCGCCCTGCGTACCATGGTGGGCATTCACCGCGATGATTTTGAGTTTCTGTTTGCCCATGGCGAACTAAAGCGTGTGGGCTCCCAGGGGCAGCAAAAGTCGTTTTTAATAGCGCTGAAGCTGGCACAACTTAAGTGGCTTGAAAAGTACAAGAGCTTTTGCCCCATTCTGTTATTGGATGATATTGTAGATAAACTCGACAATGTGCGCATCAGCCAGTTACTGGATAGAGTGGCTTCAGCAGAAACCGGGCAGGTTTTTATTACCGATGCTGCCCCTGAACGAACGCTTGCCCTTTTCAAGCAATTGCGGATTGAATGTGATATTTTTAAGGTAACTAACGGAACCGTAAAGAGGCGACTATGAGTGGAAAGCAAGGCAGAGGTAACGCTCAGACAATCGGTGAGGCCATCAGAAGCCTGTTGAACTCTTATCACCTCAATGCCAGGTTTGATGAGGCGACCATTCTCGCTTCTTGGAAAGATTTAGTGGGTGCCGCCATTGCCAAACGAACAAAAAAGGTGTTTATCCGCAATAAGGTCCTTTATGTTGAGTTCAACACCCCGGCCATGAAAAATGATTTTCTGTTGCACAAAGCCAAAATCCTCAGCCTCTTTCAGGAGCGGTTTGGAGAAAAGGTTATCGCAGACATTATTATTCTCTGAAGTCCATCCGGGCGGCTTTTCGTAAAATGTTTGACGAAACCAAAAAACCGTATAATTTTGCACTCCTCATTTTAAAAACCCTTGTTTAGGCGTTAAAAGTGAGGCTTTTTTAAAGACGTTCATCAACATAGTTTGGGGATTGGCAATGGCAGAAATTGGCCCCGATTTCCAAAACGAAACTTGGGGGAATACCAAAGCGGCCAACTGGGACAGACTGTAAATCTGTTGTCTTATGACTT